>DASXJI010000497.1:0-18932 GCA_036497495.1 Mycobacterium sp. | reverse complement strand
CGAAGGCGTCGACGACCCGGTCCAGCGGATAGGTGGCAGCTACATCGAAGTCCAGCGCGCCGGAGACGATCAGATCGGCAATCTCCTGCAGCACAGCCGGGGTCGAAGCCTCGGCGCTGCCTTCGGTTTTCGCGCCGACTTGGGCGGCCTTCGCAAACGAGATGATCGTGTTGACCCGCTCGGGTGGCACACCGAGATCGACGGCGAGCTGCACATACTCCGGTCCGAACAGGTCGATGAAGGCGTCGATGCCGTCGGGTGCGGCCTGGCGCAAACGGTCGGCCAACCCGTCGCCGTATTCGACCGGTTGGACGCCGTGCGCACGGAGCCACTCCGCATTGCCCGACGATGCGATGCCCAACACCCGCACGTCGCGCAGTGCCAACAGCTGAACCACCAGGCTGCCAACGCCTCCGGCCGCGGCGGAGACTGCGACGGTCTCACCCGGCTGCGGCGCGACGGCGCGAACGGCCGCATACGCCGTGACGCCGACGACGTACAGCGAACCCGAGACCTCCCAACTCAACTCGGCAGGTTTGTGGATCAGCTGGTCGGCCGGGACGACGGTGTGGGTGGCGTGGCTCGACCGCTGGAAACTGAAACCCAGCACCTCGTCGCCGACGGTGAAATCGCTGACACCGTCTCCGACCTCGAGGACGACGCCAGCCAGGTCGCTGCCCTCGCCGGACGGGAAGGTGGCGGGGAAACGCTCGTGCAATGCCCCGCTGCGGATGCCGATCTCACCTGGGTTGATTCCGGCTGCGCGAACCTCGACCAACACCTCGCCGGCACTGGGCGACGGCCGATCGATATCGGCCACATACAACTCCTCGCGCCCGCCGTAACGGTCGAAGCGGACTGCTCGCGCTTGTGCGGCTACCATCCTGATCTCCCTGCTCATCGTTGCGAAAATCTCCCGACTGCAGAGGCTTTGAACGTGTGACCGAGATTAGGCGTCTCAGTCGATCGCTCTTGCGTTACAGCCTTTAGGCGCAACAGAGGCAGCCCGGTGATGTCTTCCGAGTAGCCGTGTGACTGCCGTCACAGCGACCTGGCTCTGCAGATATCGGGGTCAAGCCACCACATTGATGGGGTCCCCTAGGTGGACGGTGTCGAAATACCACGCAGCGTTGTCAGGGCTGAGGTTGATGCAGCCGTGGCTGACGTTCGAGTAGCCCTGAGAGTCCACCGACCATGGGGCCGAGTGCACGTAGACACCGCTCCAGGTCACCCGGACGGCATACTGCGCGGTGATCTTGTATCCCTCCGAAGAATTGAGTGGGATGCCGATGGTCCGCGAGTCCATCACGACCGTGCGCTCTTTGGACAGCGCGAAGAAATTCCCCATCGGTGTTGGACGACTGGGCTTACCCATCGACGCCGGCATCGTGCGCAGCACCTCACCATTCTGGCTGACCGTGAACGTGTGCGCGGAGATGCTGGCAACGCCCACCAGCTGGTCGCCGGTGTCGAAACCGGTTGACAGCGCGTGCACTTCGACGCCGACATGGCTGTGGGCCGGCCAGTAACCGTCCGGCTTCCACTGCACGGTGTTGGTGTCGACCCAATCGAACCGGCCGGTCATATGATTCGGTGCGGTGATCTTGATTGCCCGTTCGGCGGCGGCACGGTTGGTGACCGGAGCGGTGAACGTGACGATCACCGGGTGGGCCACGCCGACCACGGCGCCGTTGGCCGGCTGGATCGACGCCACGGCCGGGGCCTGGTTTGGCGGTGCGATCGCCGCGGTGCCCGTGGCCACCGATCCCGCCACGGCCAGCATTGCGGTCAGCGCCGCAAGCCGTACCATTCGAATCGCTCTCACCACGGTTCCCACCCTCCGAGATGATGCAAGCCCGAAGTGCTCGCATTCCGTAGCTCTAATATGCCCTATCTGGCGCTCAGCAAACAGATTATCAATTGCGCAAGTCGCATTAGCTGAGCAAAAAGTCCATTAGCGTGCCTATTCGGCGTCGCAAAAGAGTCCCTAACGTGATCAGAAGCTCGCCCAGCTACTTGCAAGTTGTCAAGCGCAGATCGCTGTGTTACACCGAATGCGATGACCGATCCGTACACGCAGCCGCTGCCCGGCTCGGCGGCACTTGTCCTGATCGACGTTCAACGCGACTTCTACGCCGATGATGCTTGAGTCAGCCCGCGGACTTCACCCGCGCCGCCGCGGATTCTGGCATCGGTTCATACCGGGCGAAGGTGCGGGTGAACGAGGCCGCTCCGTGTGAGAGCGAACGCAAATCGATCGCATAACGGGTCAACTCAACCTGTGGGACTTCGGATTTCACCAATGTGCGGTCGTTGCCGGCCGTGTCGGTCCCCAACACCCGGCCGCGACGGCTGGACAAGTCGCTCATCACGGCGCCGACAAGGTCATCGGGTATCAGCACTGAGACCTCGTCGATCGGCTCGAGCAGCGCTGCTTTCGCCGCGGCCGCGGCTTCTTTCAGCGCCAGCGCGCCGGCCATCTGGAAGGCGAAATCCGAGGAGTCCACGCTATGCGCCTTGCCGTCGAGCAGGGTGACCCGGATGTCGACGACGGGATAACCGGCGTGCACACCCTTCTCCATCTGAGCGCGCACGCCCTTCTCGACGCTCAGGATGAACTGGCGCGGCACGGCGCCGCCGACCACCTTGTCGCAGAACTCGAATCCGGAACCTTCAGGCAGCGGTTCGACTTCGATGTCGCAGACCGCATACTGACCGTGACCACCGGACTGTTTGACGTGTCGGCCGTGGCCTTTCGCTTTGCTGCCAAAGGTTTCTCGCAGCGGTACCCGCAGCTCGACGGTATCCACTGTGACGCTGTACCGGTTGGCCAGTGCATCCAGCACCACACCGGCGTGGGCTTCGCCCATGCACCACAGCACGATCTGATGCGTCTCCGGGTTCTGCTCGATCCGCAGCGTCGGATCCTCGGCGGCCAACCGTCCCAACCCGACCGACAGCTTGTCCTCGTCGGTCTTGGCATGTGCCTGAATCGCCACCGGCAGCAGCGATTCCGGCATCATCCACGGCTTGAGCACCAGCGGCTGCGCCTTATCGGAAAGGGTGTCTCCGGTTTCGGCCCGGCTCAGACGTCCGATGGCGCACATGTCGCCCGGCAGCACCATCGATGCCGGCCGCTGCTGCTTGCCCAGCGGGAACGACAGCCCGCCGATGCGCTCATCTTCGTCGTGGTCCACATGGCCGGCCAAAGAATCGGCGGTGGCGCCGTCTGGCGAGCCGAAGAACGACGAAAAATGGCCCGACACATGAACGGTCGTGTCGGGCCTGATGGTCCCGGAGAACACCCGGACCAGGCTGAGCCTGCCGACATACGGATCCGACGTCGTCTTCACCACCTCGGCCAGCAGCGGCGAGTCGGAGCCGCAGGTCACCTTGGTGAACGCAGCGCCTTGTGCGGTAAACACCTCGGGCAGTGGGTGTTCCGCCGGGGACGGGAATCCGCGGGTGGCGACCTCGAGCAACTCCAGGGTGCCGACGCCGGTGCCGCTGCAGACCGGAATCACCGGGAAGAACGACCCGCGGGCGACTGCTTTCTCCAGATCGTCGATCAGCACCGCTTCGTCGATCTTTTCGCCGTCCAGGTAACGCTCCATCAGCGATTCGTCTTCGGACTCCTCGATGATTCCCTCGATCAACGTGCCGCGGGTTTCCTCGATCTGATCGGCATAGGAGGCATCCGGCGCATGGGTGGTCCGCTTGCCGTTCGCGTACTCGTAGTGCGTCTGCGACAACAGACCGATCACGCCGTCACCGGTAGGGAGATAGAGCGGTAAAACCTTGTCGCCAAACGCATTCTGTGCTGCCGCGAGCGCATCCTGGTAGTTGGCTCTGGCGTGGTCGAGTTTGGTGATCACCACGGCTCGGGGCATGCCGACCTGGTTGCACTCCTGCCACAGCGACTTCGTCGGCTCGTCGACGTCCTCGTTGGCCGCGATCACGAACAGCGCGCAGTCCGCGGCGCGCAAACCGGCCCGCAGTTCGCCGACGAAGTCGGCGTAGCCGGGGGTGTCGACGAGGTTGACCTTGATGCTGTCGTGCGACAGCGACGCCAAAGCGAGACTGACCGAACGCTGCTGACGGATCTCGGCCTCGTCGTGATCGCAGACTGTGGTGCCGTCAGCGATACAGCCGGGTCTGGACAACACGCCGGACGCGACAAGAAGCGCGTCGACCAAGGTGGTCTTGCCGCCGCCGGACGGGCCTACCAGCACCACGTTCCGGACGGCGGCCGGATCGTCTACGGCGGGAGCAGCTCCTGCGCCATTCGAACCGTGGGACTTGTCTGCCATGACGTCACTCCCTCGCGTCCCCGTCATCGTGATGCACGTCACTTTTCTCCTAGCGTCGGCGCAAAACAAGAGTGAACGGGCGGTGAAGGGAATCAGGAAAGGCGGCCGGCTCAGGCGGGCCAGCTGCTCCAGCGCTGGACTGCGACGGCGATTACCGGGCCATCCAGCGAAACCGACTGGTATTGAGTATATTTCGCGCGTAAGAGATCGCGGCCTAAGTGCATGGTGTCGCCGTCGTGATGGATGGCGGCAACACCGTCGGCGCGGACCCACCACAACTGCGTCCAGTCGTCGGCGTAGTGGTCGGCCAGCAGGCTCACCCGCGGGTTGCGCTCGATGTTGGCGAGCCGGCGTAGCCGGTGGGTCGTCTTGGGCTTGGCGTCGACGGCCGTATAGATGACGTCGTCGTGCAGCGCGAAGACCACCGGCACCAAATGCGGCCGGCCGTCGAGGGCGGCGGTGGCCAACCGGGCCACCGGTGACTGCGCGAATCGGGCCTGAGGGTCGAATTCGACCACATCGCCGAGCCTAGGTGCCGGAGTTGATTTAAGAAATGCTGAGGCCGCCGTCGACGACGATGGTCTGTCCGGTGACGTATCCGCCTGCCGCCGATGCCAGCCAGACCGCAGTGGCCGCGAGTTCGCGTCCATCACCCAGTCGGCCCAGGATCAGTCGATGCGACTGGCTCTCCAGGTAGCCGGGTTTGTATTCGTCGGTCATCTCGGTTTTGAAGAATCCCGGAGCGAGAGCGTTGACCCGAATGCCCTTGCGCGCGCCCCACTGCTGCGCCAGATCTCGAGTGAGCCCGATGATCGCGGCCTTGCTTGCGCTGTAGGCGGCCTGCGGCAGTCCGGCGGTGGTGATCCCCAGAATGCTGGCGATGTTGATCACCGAGCTTCCGGGCTGCATGACCCGCCCGCAGGCCTGTGCCACCCAATACGCGCCGTTGAGGTTGACGTCGATCACCGAGCGGAACTGCTCGGGTGTCTCGCGGGTCGCCGGGTGCGCGGTCCCGACGCCGGCGTTGTTGATCAGTACGTCGACCCGGCCGAAGGTCTGCATCGCGGCATCGACCAGCGCCTGGCACTGCTCGGGCTCGCTGACGTCGGTCGCGATGGTCAGTGCTTTGCGGCCGCCGGCCTCAACGAGAGACGCCGTCTCGGCCAACCTGTCGACGCGGCGGGCGCCCAACACGACGTCGGCGCCGGCCTCGGCGAACGCCTGGGCGAACGACACACCCAGCCCGGACGAGGCGCCGGTCACGATCACGACTTTGTCGTCGAGTCGAAATGAGTCAAGCACGCCCATGGGAAAGACACCTTTGCTGTCGAGTTGCCATTCAGCCGAAACTATGAAGCTACCGGGTGGCGATATGCCGGTGGATCAAGCTCCGGCGGGACCGAGAAACCCGACGTCGATATGCCTGACCGAGCGACGCAGGCTACGGTTATATGAATAAAGTTGCGTCGTCAAGATCAAAATCTTGCGACATTCTGGCTCAATTCGGCTGGTACTTACGCAGGAGGTAATGGGGATGAGCGGATCGCACCGCGGCATACCGCGGGGGTCCCTGCGCTTGCTTAGTCTGTTGGCAGCGACGGGCCTGGCTCTGGCGACAGCACCCGCGCACGCGTCACCGCTGACGACGCCTGCCCCGCGCGACGCGCAGACCGCGGCCGCGCAGGTCGGTCCGGAAATCGTGGACATCGACGCCCGGCTTGGATTCCAGAGCGCGATCGGCGCCGGGACCGGCATCGTGATCGACCCCAGCGTGGTCCTCACCAACAACCACGTGATCGCCGGCGCGACCGACCTCACCGCGAGGTCCATAGCGAATGGCCAGACCTACCCGGCGACGGTGATCGGTTTCGACCGCCAACATGACATCGCTGTGCTGCAACTGGGCGGAGGCGGCTTGCCGGTGGCCAACATCGGCAACTCCGACACGGTGAAGGTGGGTGACCCGGTCGTCGCGCTGGGTAACGCCGGCGGTGCCGGCGGGGCGCCGAGCGTCGAGGAGGGGCGCATCGGCGCGCTAAACCAGACGGTGTCGGCAAACGATGCCCTGACCGGTAGCACCGAGACGCTGAGCGGCCTGATGGAGGTCGACGCGAACATCCGCCCGGGTGACTCCGGTGGCCCAACGGTCAACGCCGCCAACCAGGTGATCGGCATGAACACCGCCGCAACGGCGAACTTCCACCTTGGCCGCGGCCAGGGCTTTGCGATCCCGATCAACGAGGCGATGGCCGTCGCCGGACAGATCCGGTCCGGCGCTTCGTCACCGACGGTGCACATCGGGCCGACCGCGTTCCTCGGAGTCGGCGTCAACGACGCCCCGGGTGGCGGAGGCGCCATCATCCGGCAGGTGATTCCGACCGGTCCCGCCGCCGGGGCCGGTCTCAACCCGGGTGACGTGATCACCGCGATTAACGGCCAGCCGGTGAACTCGGCTACTGCGCTGACGAACATTCTCGACCAGCACCACCCCGGCGATGGCGTCAGCGTGGGGTTGCATGGACGGGAAGTCAATGTGACATTGGGAGACGGTCCACCGGGCTGATCCAACGTCGCAGCTCATGCGCAGCTGTGCTCAATTCGTCTGGCGCATAAGGTTTTCGATACCGCGCCCCGGGTACGTGTAACGTCGTGGACTTGACCAGGGACAAAGAACACACGTCCGAACATGATCCGGCAGAGGGAAGCCGCGTCGAACACGGTGTCGTCGAGCATCCCAACGCAGACGAGTTCACCGAAGCCAAGTCTCTGCCCGCCGATCCCACTTGGTTCAAGCACGCGGTCTTCTATGAGGTACTGGTCCGGGCCTTCCTGGACGGCGACGCCGACGGATCCGGTGACCTGCGTGGGTTGCTGCAGCGATTGGACTATTTGCAGTGGCTCGGCATCGATTGCATATGGCTGCCGCCGTTCTACGACTCACCGTTGCGTGACGGCGGCTACGACATTCGCGACTTCTACAAGGTACTGCCGGAGTTCGGCACCGTGGACGACTTCGTCGCGCTGCTCAACGCCGCGCACGAGCGGGGCATCCGGGTGATCACCGACCTGGTGATGAACCACACCTCCGAATCGCACCCGTGGTTTCAGGAGTCGCGCCACGACCCCGACGGCCCGTACGGCGACTTCTACGTGTGGAGCGACACCAGCGACAAGTACACCGACGCCCGGATTATCTTCATCGACACCGAAGAGTCGAATTGGACGTTCGATCCGGTGCGCCGCCAGTTCTATTGGCACCGGTTCTTCTCCCACCAGCCGGACCTGAACTACGACAACCCGGCAGTTCAGGAAGCGATGATCGATGTCCTCCGCTTCTGGCTGGACCTCGGAATCGACGGGTTCCGACTGGACGCAGTGCCGTACCTATTCGAGCGTGAAGGTACCAACTGCGAGAACCTGCCCGAGACCCACGCGTTTCTGAAGCGCGTGCGCAAGGTCGTCGACGACGAGTTTCCGGGCAGGGTGCTGTTGGCCGAGGCCAATCAGTGGCCCAGCGACGTCGTTGAGTACTTCGGCGAAGCCAGCACCGGCGGCGACGAATGCCACATGGCGTTCCATTTTCCGCTGATGCCGCGCATCTTCATGGCGGTGCGGCGCGAGTCGCGTTTCCCGATCTCGGAAATCCTGGCGCAGACGCCGGAGATTCCGGACATGGCGCAATGGGGAATTTTCCTGCGCAACCACGACGAGCTGACGCTGGAGATGGTCTCCGACGAAGAGCGCGACTACATGTACTCCGAATACGCCAAGGATCCGCGGATGAAGGCCAACGTCGGGATTCGCCGCCGGTTGGCGCCACTGCTGGACAACGACCGCAACCAGATCGAACTGTTCACCGCGCTGCTGCTGTCGCTGCCCGGATCGCCGGTGTTGTACTACGGCGACGAGATCGGCATGGGCGACGTGATCTGGCTGGGCGATCGCGACGGGGTGCGCACGCCGATGCAGTGGACCCCGGACCGCAATGCCGGATTCTCCAAGGCCAATCCAGGCCGGCTGTATCTGCCGGCGAGTCAGGACTCGGTCTACGGATATCAGGCCGTCAACGTCGAAGCCCAGCGTGACACCTCGACGTCGATACTCAACTTCACCCGGATGATGCTCGCGGTTCGTCGCAGACACGAGGCCTTCGCCATCGGAAGCTTCGAGGAGCTGGGCGGCTCCAACCCGTCGGTGCTGGCGTTCCTGCGCCAGGCGCCGGATGACGGCGACATCGTGCTCTGCGTGAATAATCTGTCCCGTTTCCCCCAGCCCCTCGAGCTGAACCTGCAAGATTGGAGCGGTCGCACGCCGATCGAGCTCACCGGGCATGTCGAGTTCCCGCCCATCGGCCACTTGCCCTATCTGCTGACCCTGCCGGGCCACGGGTTCTACTGGTTCCAGCTGTGCGGGTCTGAGGAGTCGCAATGAACTTGCCGTGGTCTGATTGGCTACCGCAGCAGCGCTGGTACGCCGGGCGTAGCCGCGAACTGGCAGCCGCCGAGCCCGGTCTCGTCGTGGGTTTGCGCGACAATCTGGATCTCGTGCTGGTGGACGTGACCTACACCGACGGTTCGACCGAGCGCTACCAGGTGATCGTCGGCTGGGATTCCGAGCCACCCACCGAGTACAACACCGTCGCCACCATCGGCGCCGACGGCGATCGCACCGGCTTCGATGCGCTCTACGATCCGGACTCCGCTGCATTTCTGCTTTCGCTGGTCGACTCGTCTGCTACCCGGGAGGGCGTGTCGTTCGGCAAAGAGCCGGACGTCACCCTGCCTCTGGACGCCTATCCACGCGTGTCGGACGCCGAGCAGAGCAACACCAGCGTGATCTTCGACCGCGATGCCATCTTGAAGGTGTTTCGCCGCGTCAGCCCCGGCATCAACCCCGATATCGAGCTCAACCGGGTTCTCGGCCGGGCCGGAAACCCGCACGTGGCGCGCCTGCTGGGTACCTACGAGCTGACCGCTTCAGACACCGAGGCCAGCTGGCCGCTGGGCATGGCGACCGAGTACGAAGGCAACGCGGCCGAGGGCTGGGCGATGGCCACCGCTAGCGTTCGCGACTTGTTCGCCGAGGGCGACCTCTATGCCTACGAGGTCGGCGGTGACTTCGCCGGCGAGTCCTACCGGCTGGGTGAAGCCGTCGCATCGGTGCATGGCGGGCTCGCCGAGGCGCTCGGCACCTCCCAGACCCGGTTCCCGGTCGACACCATGCTGGCCCGGTTGTCGTCGGCGGCCGGCGCGGTGCCCGAGCTCGAGCAGTACGCGCCGGCGATCGAGCAACGGTTCCAGAAGCTGGCCGAGCAGACCATTACGGTGCAGCGGGTGCACGGTGACCTGCATTTGGGACAGGTGCTGCGCACTCCCGAGTCCTGGCTGCTGATCGACTTCGAGGGTGAACCGGGCCAGCCGCTGGAGGAGCGTCGCGCACCGGACTCCGTGCTGCGCGACGTGGCGGGGGTGTTGCGATCGTTCGAGTACGCCGCCTACGGACCGCTGGTCGACCAGTCCGCCGACAAGCAATTGGCCGCGCGTGCTCGCGAATGGGTGCAGCGCAACCGAACTGCGTTCTGTGACGGCTATGCGGCGGCATCCGGAGTCGACCCGCGTGATTCGGCGCTGATTCTGGCGGCATACGAGCTGGACAAGGCGGTCTATGAGGCTGGTTACGAGTCACGGCACCGGCCCAGTTGGCTACCCATTCCGCTGCGATCGATTGCCAAGTTCGTAGCAGATTGATGTGAGTGTCCCCTGAATGGCCATGTCTGCTCTGCCATCGGCGTAGCTCCTTTGAAAGCATAGGTTTCATGCTTCGTGAGACATTCGACAGTGAGGCGCGGTTGTCGTGGGTGCTGGCGGTGCTTGCCGGTGTGCTCGGAGCGACGGCGTTTACCCACTCGGCCGGATATTTCGTTACGTTCATGACCGGAAACGCGCAGCGCGCGGTGCTGGGTTATTTCCGCGACGACGTGCTGTTGTCGGCGACGGCCGGCTTGCTGCTGCTGAGCTTCGTCGCCGGCGTGGTGGTCGCGTCGGTGTGCCGGCGACATTTCTGGGTCGCGCATCCGCACGGCCCGACCGTGCTGGCGACGTTCAGCTTGTTGGCCGCCACATTTGTGGACGTCTTAGACGAGGGCTGGGAAGAGAACCAGCTCGACTTCCCGCCGATCATGTTGGTGGCCTTCGGTATCGGCGCACTGAACACGTCGTTCGTCAAGGACGGCGAAGTGTCGGTGCCGTTGAGCTACGTCACCGGCACGCTGGTCAAGATGGGGCAGGGCCTCGAACGGCACATCGCCGGCGGAAACCTGTCGGATTGGCTCGGCTACTTCCTGCTGTTCAGCAGCTTCGTGTTCGGTGCCACGGTCGGTGGCCTCATTAGCGTGGTCGTCAACGGGACCGGGATGTTGGTGTTCGCTTCGGCGATGTGCACGTTGGCGACCGCCTACACGTACTTTCACCAGGACCGCCGCGCCTTACTGAATTAGCTTCCCGCATAAATACATCGGCGGCAGCGCTGGGGGAGCGCTGCCGCCGATGCGTGGGTGGAGATGTCAGGTGGCGCCTTGACCGCCGCTCAGGGTCCGTTGAATGTCGGGCTTCATGGCGACCAGTTGCTGGTTCCAGTAGCCCCAGTCATGCGTTCCGTTCGGCGGGAAGTTGAACGTGCCGTTGCGACCGCCGGCTGCCGTGTAGTTGTCGCGGAACTGCTCGTTGGTGCGCAGCGTGAACTGCTCCAGGAACTTGGCCGGCATGCTGTCGCCGCCAAGCTCGTTCGGAGTGCCGTTGCCGCAGTACACCCAGATGCGGGTGTTGTTCTGGACCAGGCGGGGGATCTGGACCATCGCGTCGTTACGCTTCCAGGCCGGGTCGCTGGTCGGGCCCCACATGTTGGTCGCGTTGTAACCGCCCGCATCGCCCATCGCCAGACCGATCAGCGTCGGCCACCAACCCTCGGACGGGTTCAGGAAACCGGACAGGGATGCCGCGTAGGAGAACTGCTGCGGGTAGTACGCGGCCAGGATCATTGAGGAACCGCCGGCCATCGAAAGTCCCACCGCGGCATTGCCGTTCGGCGAGATACCCCGATTGGCCTGCAGGTACGTCGGAAGCTCCCTGGTCAAGAAGGTTTCCCACTTGTAGGTCTGGCAGCCCGCCTTACCGCAGGCCGGCTGGTACCAGTCGCTGTAGAAGCTGGACTGTCCGCCGACCGGCATGATCACCGACAGGCCGGATTGGTAGTACTCCTCGAACGCGGGAGTGTTGATGTCCCAGCCGTTGAAATCGTCCTGGGCGCGCAGTCCGTCGAGCAGGTAGACCGCATGTGGTCCGCCGCCCTGGAACTGCACTTTGATGTTGCGGCCCATGGCCGCAGACGGAACGTCTAGATACTCGACCGGCAGACCTTTTTTGGAGAATGCCCCCACGGTCGCCGAGCCGCCGATAGCACCGACCACACCGGCCAGCAGTGCTGCCCCGATGGCCGCGATTGCCAATCTGCGCGGCAAATGTGCAGCCGCACCGCGGAACTTCTCTGCGAACTTCATAGCTCCTATCCCAACTTTCATCTGCCGCATAAGCGGTCGAATAGCTGTCTGTGGCAGTCAAACACGCAAGTAACTACAAGCCTGTCAGTCACCTCGGGGTGTGCGATCGCGGTTCGCTAACGATTGAGACTCGCAGCGTTACCCGCAGATAACGATTCCGACTCAGAGCTACCCGATAACGAAATAGCCCCCTGCCGAACCGAATTCAGCAGGGGGCGTCACATATTCGTGATCTATCTGACGAGGCGCCGCAAAAGCATTGACGCAGTGGCAATTCCGAGAATCGCCGCAACCACCAACACCACGACGTCCAGCGGGTTGAACGGTGTGCCGATCAGCAGCGCCCGCAGGGCATGGACTTCGTAACTGAGCGGATTGACCGTGCTGAGCACATGCAGCCAGGCCGGCATGACATCGACCGGATACAGCGCGTTGGACGCAAAGAACAGCGGCATGGTGATCGCCTGGCCGATTCCCATCAACCGGTCGCGGCTGCGCACCAGCCCGGCCAACGTCATCGACAGGCAGGCGAAAAACGCCGAACCCAGCATCACGACCGCCATTGCGGCCAGGATCCGCAGTGGGTTGACGGTCATCCCGATGCCCATCACATAGGCCAGCGCCAGCACCCCGACGACCTGGGCCACCGATCGCACGCCCGCCGCGAACGCCTTGCCGGAGATCAGCGCCGACGCGGGCGCCGGTGTCACCATCAGCTTGGCCAGGATGCCGGCGTCGCGGTCCCAGATGATCTGGATGCCATAGAAGATCGAGATGAACAGCGCCGACTGGGCGATGATGCCTGGCGCCAGAAACGACAGGTAGGACACCGGCCCGGTGTTGATCACGTGCAGCTTGCTGAACGTGGTGCCGAAGATCAGTAGCCACAGCGCCGGTTGCACTATCCGCGTGACGAGCTCGGTGCGATCGCGCCGCAGCTTCTGCAACTCCACGATCGCGAATGCGCTGACCCGGCTCAACGTCGCGGGCAGGCGTTGCCACCCGCGCGGCGCACGAGCCAGCGTCACCGGTGTGGGCTTGATAGCGGTATCAACCGGCACGGCTGGCAACCGTTCTGCTGGAACGGATTTCACGGAACGACCCAGAACCCTCGGACTGTTTCGACAAGTCCGACGCGGTGTAGTGCCGGAAGACGTCCTCGAGCGTGGCGCACGACGAGACCGTCGACTTCAACTTCGTCGGCGTCCCGACGGCGCGTAGCTTGCCGTGATGCATCAGCGCAACCCGGTCGCACAAGGCGTCGGCCTCTTCCATGTAATGCGTGGTCAACAACACGGTCATGCCGAACTGACCCTGCATGTTCAGCACGTGCGTCCAGACGCGGTCGCGCGCGATCGGATCCAGCCCCACCGTCGGTTCGTCGAGCACCAGCAGTGACGGGCGGTTGACCAACGCCTGCGCCACCTCCAGGCGCCGGACCATCCCGCCGGAATAGGTTCCCGCCGGACGGTCGGCGACGTCGAGCAACTCCATGGCGTCCAGCGCTTCATCCACCCGCTCGGATCGCTGCGCGCGCGGCACACCGTACAACCGGGCGAACCAGGCCACGTTCTGCCGACCTGTCAGCGCCGGCTCGATCGAAAGTTGCTGCGGCACATAACCGACGTTGCTGCGGATATCGATCGTCTGATCGCGGGCGTCCAGGCCGAGGATGCGCAGCTCGCCGTGCTGCACGGGGGCCAGTGTTGTGAGCATCCGCACCACCGTGGTTTTGCCGGCGCCGTTCGGTCCCAGCAGGCCCATCGTCTCGCCCGGCCGCACCTGCAACGTCACGTCATCGACGGCGGTGTAGCTGCCGTAGCGATAGGTCAGATTGCGGGCGTCGACCGCCTTGGGTAGCGCTGCGCTCATTGTGGTCGCTCCTGTAGTCGTCGGGTCATTGTGTCGAGTACCTCCAACCCCTTTGCCAGAGAATCGATTTGGGCGTCGTCGAGTTCGTTGAGTACCTCGGCCAGCGCTGCCTTCCGGGTGGCGCGCGAAGTATCGACGATCTGCTGGGCGGCTCCGGTCAGCCGTAGCTGGCCGACGCGGCGGTCGGTTTGACCCACGGTCCGCACCAGCAGGCCCTTGTCAACCAGCTTGGACACCAGGGTCGAGGCGGTGTTGGCGACCAGCCCCAGCTCGGCCGCCGCAGCGCTGACCGAGATGTCTGGTTGGCGGCCGACCAGCCACAGCAACTCTGACTGCGATTCGGTGAGCCGTGCCGAGTCGAAACCACGCCCGGTTGATCTGCGAAGTTGCCGACGGAATCTGCCGATGACCCGCGACACCTCGGTTACGGGGTCGATGAGAGTGTTCACTTATATCTGTTTACGAGCTAAATATGTGTGGACGCTATGTCCGAGCTAGCAGCGAGCTACTTCTCCAGACGATGCAGCACGACGTCGGTGAGCGCACCGCTGTCGACGCGCGCAGTCATGTAGGTGCAGAACGGCTGCCGACGGCGATCGGTCGGTGAGCCCGGGTTCAGCAGCCGCAGGCCGGTGCTGGTCGTGGTGTCCCAGGGGATGTGGCTGTGGCCGAAAACCAGGACGTCGGTGTCGGGGTATTGACGTGACATCCGGGCTTCCCGGCCGGCAGTGGGCCCGGTCTCGTGGACGACGGTGAAGTGCAGCCCGTCCAAAATGACGTCGGCACGTTCGGGCAGTCGTGAACGCAGCACCGGCCCGTCGTTGTTGCCCCAGCACGCCACCAGTCGCGCGGCCCTGGCTGTCAGCTCATCGAGCAGCTCGGATTCCACCCAGTCGCCGGCATGCAGGACGATATCTGCCTTCGCCACCTCGTCCCACACGCGCGCCGGCAGATCGCGGGCCCGGCGCGGCACGTGCGTATCGGCGAGAAACAGCAATCTCACCCCGCCATCGTGCAACAGTCCACCGGATCGTGCGGGCCGACGGTGGCTTGGCAACGGGCGAGTGGCACGATGCATATCAGCGCCGCCCGCCTAGCCGTCGGGCCGACTCAAAGGAGAGAAACGCTATGCGCACCTTCGAATCAGTCGCCGACCTCGCCGCGATCAAGGGTGAAAGCATCGGAGAAAGCGACTGGGTGACGATCAGCCAGGAAGACGTCAACCTGTTCGCCGACGCGACCGGCGATCACCAGTGGATCCACGTCGACCCGGAGCGGGCGGCCAAGGGCCCGTTCGGCAAGACGATCGCGCACGGTTTCATGACGCTGGCGCTGCTTCCGCGGCTGCAGCACCAGATGTACACCGTCAACGGCATCAAGCTTGCAATCAACTACGGACTCAACAAGGTCCGCTTTCCCGCGCCGGTCCCGGTCGGCTCGCGCGTGCGAGCGAAGAGTTCTCTGGTCAATGTCGAGGACCTGGATAACGGCGCGGTGCAGGCCACCGTGTCGACCACCGTGGAGGTCGAGGGCTCAGACAAACCGGCGTGTGTGGCCGAGAGCGTCGTTCGCTACATCGCGTAGGGCGGCGGGGTCGTGGACGCCGGCCTGGCTTCCTGGCTGGACGAGGGACTGTACTTCGACTATCTCGGCTTCGAGATCTTCTATCGGGTGGAGGGCAGCGGCCCTCCGCTGCTGCTGATCCACGGTTATCCGTTCAATTCCTTTGACTGGGAACCGATTTGGCCGACGCTGACGGAGCGATTCACGGTGATCGCGCCCGACATGATGGGAATGGGTTTCTCGGCCAAGCCCGTCGCGTACGAATACTCGGTGCATGACCACGCCGACATGCACGAGGCTCTGCTGGCTCACCTGGGCATCGGTAACGCGCACATCCTGGCCCATGACATCGGCGACTCTGTCGGCCAGGAATTGTTGGCTCGTCACGAATTTCGTCAACACGCCTATGGCGCGCTGCGCATCGACTCGATCACCTGGCTCAACGGCGGTATGTTCGTCGAGACCTACACGCCGCGGACGGCGCAGAAGCTGTTGTCGGGAACTCCGCTGGGCGACATCTTGAGTCCGGTGCAGAACAGTCCGTTGTCACGTCGGCTGCTCGAGCCGACCTTGCGGGAGATGTTCGGCCCCAACACCAAACCCACACGACACATGATGGACGTGTTCAGTCAGATCCTGGACTACAACAACGGCCGGCGCGTGCTGCACAAGGTCGGCCGTTTCATCAAAGACCGCCATACACACCGGAATCGGTGGGTGCGGGCGATGCGAGAGACCGACGTTCCGATGCGGTTGATCGACGGCCCGATCGACCCCAACTCCGGTGCGCACATGGCCCGCCGGTATGCCGAGGTGATCCCCAACCCCGACGTGGTGATGCTCGCCGACGACATTGGGCACTGGCCGCAACTGGAAGCACCCGATGCGGTGCTGACGCACTTTCTCGCCCACGTCGACCGCGTCACCGCCGGCGGTTAGAACTCGGCGACCGCGTGCTCCAGGCGCTCGGCGAACCGGGCCTGCGCCTCGGCACGCCGGGTCGGCAGGTGCTGCGACGGGAAAGGCGTCGACACCGGCTCATATTCACGCAGTGTGCGGCGAGCCACCGTCATCTTGTGCAGTTCGGTGGCACCGTCGGCGATCCCCAACGACTCCGCGGCGATCATCATCTTGATGAACGGCATTTCGTTGGAGACCCCGAGCGCGCCGTGCAAGTGCAATGCGCGCTGAGCGACGTCGTGCAACACCTGCGGCATCGCCACTTTGACTGCGGCGATATCGCGGCGGACCTTCTGGTAGTCGTGGTGCTTGTCGATCAGCCATGCGGTGCGCAGCACCAACAACCGGAACTGCTCGATCTGGATCCAGCTATCGGCGATCTTCTCCTGGGTCATCTGGAAATTCGACAGCGGACCCATCCGGGTCTGGCGGGAGACCGCTCGCTCACACATCATGTCGAATGCCCGCCGGGCCAGCGCGATGGTGCGCATGGCGTGATGAATGCGCCCGCCGCCCAGCCGGGTCTGCGCGATCGCGAAGGCCTGGCCCTCACCGCCGAGGATGTGATCGGCCGGTACCCGGACGTCGGTGTAACCGACGTAGCCGTGCGTGGCGTGCGACTCCGTTCCGACGCCCACGTTGCGGATGATTTCGACGCCCGGTGTTCCGGCGGGGACGATGAACAACGACATCTTGTCGCGGGTGCGGGCGTCGGGATTGGTTACCGCCATGACGATGAAAAACGTGGCGTGCCGGGCGTTGGTGGAAAACCATTTCTCGCCGTTGATGACCCAGGAGTCGCCATCGCGCTCGGCGCGGGTCACGAACAGGCCCGGATCAGAACCACCTTGCGGTTCGGTCATGGAGTAACACGAGGTGATCTCGCCGGCGAGCAGCGGTTCCAAATAGCGCGTTTTCTGTTCGGGGGTGCCGAACAGGGCCAGGATCTCGGCGTTGCCGGAGTCGGGTGCTTGCGAGCCGAACACCGACGGGGCCCAGCGGGACCGCCCCACGATTTCGTTCAGCAGCGCGAGCTTGACCTGGCCATACCCCTGGCCGCCGAGTTCGGGTTTGAGGTGCGCCGCCCACAGACCATGATCCCTGACCTGCTGCTGCAGGGGACGCAGCACCGCCATGGTCTCGGGATTCTTCTTGTCGTACGGATCGAGCGCCACCAGGTCGAGTGGTTCGAGCTCGTTGACCATGAATTGCTCGACCCAGTCCAGCTTCTGCTGGTATTCGGGGTCCGTTTCGAAGTCCCACACGATTTCCGACGCTACTACTCTGGCGACCGATGACAATCCACAAGCGTCCAGGGCATAAGGCCGATGTCTCCGAGCTGTCGCACGCACTTGGCCGCGCCTTCTACGACGACCCGGTATCGGTCTGGATCATGCCCGACCCCAAGGCGCGGGCCGCGCACCTGCGCAAGTTCTTCGCGACCGTCACCCGCCACCACCACCTAGCCGGTGGCGGTGTGGAGGTCGCCACCGACGGGTCGATCATCGGCGCGGCGGCACTCTGGGATCCGCCGGGTCGATGGAAGCAGTCGGGGCGCGAGCAGCTGATGATGCTGCCGTCGTTCTTCCTCGGGTTCGGTCCCCGGCTGACAACGGCCCGCAAGCTCGGTGGACTGCTCGAGCAGATGAAGTCACAGCACCCGGAGGAACCGCACTGGTATCTGGCGGTGATCGGCAGTGACACCTCGGTGCGCGGCAAAGGGTACGGGCAGGCGCTGATGCAGTCGCGTCTCGACCGTGTCGACGCGGAGCACGCACCCGCGTATCTGGAATCCAGCAAGGCCGAAAACGTGCCGTACTACCAGCGATTCGGCTTCGAGGTCACCGGCGAGATCGTCATTCCCGATGGGGGCCCGACGTTGTGGCCGATGTGGCGGCCGCCGCGCTGAATACACGGCTTTGCGCCCATCTGCTTCTCGCTGCTCTACTCAGCCGCTTAGGCAACCCTGGGTTGCGCGCCCACAGCGACCGGAGGTGACAGCACAACCAGGTCCCAGGCGAATGTTATTGCCGCGGGGGCAATTCTCGGCACGTATGACCCCGGCCCGCTAACTGGAGAACAGAGTTCGTGCGAGGCATCGGGCAAAGTGCGGCTGACCTGCGTCAGATTGGTACCGGCGCTGGCGGCGCGGAGGTACGCATCCCAGAAGTCGCCCGTGGTCTGCGGGTCTAGATTTGTCATGATGGTCTCCTCGGCTGTGATGGTGCATGTCACAGATCCTCATTGACCTCCAATGCATTTCACGACGAACGGGCGAAGCCGGTTCGGCCAGTGTGACGAGTCACTCACAGCTGGCAAGTCGCTGAGGAGTCAACTACGTAGCCGACAGGTCAGTCGTGGCATCGCGGACGCACTCACTGGCCAGAATGTGCTTTCTCAGGCGTTTAGCCGTCCGCCTCCGAGGGGAACCGAGTGGCTATGCCTGACGATGACACCTTGAGCCCGAGCGAGTCGACCGACTCCGACGAGGTCCGCAACGACGACGGCGACTCGGTTGTTGATCCGCCCGACGGTTGGAGTGAGGCCGATAAGTTCGGGATGACGGCGCGCGAGGAGCGGGAGGGCGAATCGCTCGACGACCGGCTCGCTGAAGAGGAACCCGACGTGCTGGACGACGCGGGTCCCGACGCGGAGCGCCCGGCCCGCGAGCA
>DASXJI010000496.1:0-1991 GCA_036497495.1 Mycobacterium sp. | reverse complement strand
GCCTGCGGCCGAGGTAGTCCACGGCGGCGCCCGCGATCAGGGTGGCGGCGAGCAACGGCAGCGTGCCCGCCATCGCCACTATCGAAGCGTCCAGCGCAGAGCCGTTGCGCTGCAACACAAGCCAGGGAAACGCGACGAGCGTGATGCCATTTCCCGCGCCGGCCATCAGCGCGCCGAACAGAATCAGGAAAAGGGGACCGCGCTTGCCGTTCGTCATGAGTTATCGCGCCGAATGTAACAGCGGCCGGGGCCGCCCGGCACGCGAATTTGCCACGCATGGACAGTGGTCATGTGAAGCTGGCACATCCGCGTACCGGCGTGATGTTCGATTCGCCCGTGCCTCCGGGCTCCGGCTGGCCAGGCGATCCGGCCACGTCCCGGACCGCGGTGGCCGAGACGCCGGCGCATGTCGCGTCGATGGCGGCGGCGGTCAGGACCGTCGAGGAGCTCGACGCGGAGGTGTCGGTGTGCCGCGCGTGCCCGCGGCTGGTGGAGTGGCGCGAAGAGGTCGCTGTCGTCAAGCGCAAGTCGTTCGCCGACCAGCCATACTGGGGCCGCCCGATTCCGGGTTGGGGGGCGGCGCGGCCACGGGTGATGATCGTCGGGTTGGCTCCCGCCGCGCACGGCGGCAACCGCACTGGCCGGGTGTTCACGGGCGACCGGTCGGGCGACTTTCTGTTCGCCGCGCTGCATCGCGCCGGACTGGCCAACCAAGCGGCGTGCGTCGACGCGGCGGATGGGTTGATGCTTAACGACGCTCGGGTGGCAGCGGCGGTGCGCTGTGCGCCACCAGGCAATGCGCCGACACCGGTCGAACGCGCGACGTGCGCACCATGGCTGGACGCCGAGTGGCGGCTGATCGCTTCCGACGTGCGGGTGATCGTCGCGCTCGGCGCGTTCGCGTGGCGGGCTGCGCTGCAGATGATCCGGACCGCTGGCGGCGCGGTCGCAACGCCCGCTCCGCAGTTCGGGCACGGCGCGACGACGACGCTCGGTGGCCTTACGCTGATCGGCTGCTACCACCCCAGCCAGCAGAACACGTTCACCGGCAAGCTCACCCCGCAGATGCTCGACGACATCTTCCTGCAGGCGCGGGAACGCGCGCGGGTAGGGAGGCGTTGAGGTAGCCATGCGGCTATCCGTTCTCGACCTGGTGCCCGTGCGCACCGACCAGACGACGTCCGATGCGCTGGCGGCGACGACACACCTCGCGCAGACGGCCGATCGCCTCGGCTACACCCGCTACTGGCTGGCCGAACACCACAACATGCCGGCCGTGGCGGCCACCAGCCCGCCCGTGCTGATCGCCCATCTGGCCGCGCAGACGTCGCACCTGCGGCTGGGTTCGGGCGGGGTGATGCTGCCCAACCACGCGCCGTTGGCCGTCGCCGAGCAGTTCGCGTTGCTGGAGGCCGCGCACCCCGGCCGCATCGACCTCGGCATCGGCCGCGCCCCCGGGTCCGATCCGGTCACCTCGATGGCACTGCGGGGGGCGGCGGGCCGTGACGACCGCGACATCGAGGCGTTTCCTGAGTATCTCGACGATGTGGTGGCGCTGATGAGCGCGCGTGGCGTGCGGGTGCCGCTGCCGCGGGATCTGATGCGGGAGAACTACATCCTCAAGGCCACGCCGGCCGCGGTGACCGAGCCGGCGCTGTGGCTGCTGGGCTCGTCGATGTACTCGGCGCATCTGGCCGCCGCGAAGGGCCTGCCGTACGTGTTCGCCCACCACTTCTCGGGACAGGGCACCGCCGAGGCTCTTGAGGTGTATCGCTCGGAGTTCCGGCCGAGCGACCTGGCGTCCGAACCGGTGACGTTCTTGACGGTCAACGCGGTGGTGGCCGAAACCGGCGACGAGGCAATGGCTTTGCTGCTGCCCAATCTGCAGATGATGGGCAGGCTGCGGACGGGTCAGCCGCTGGGCGCACTCGATCTCGTCGAGGACGCGGAGCAACAGCAACTGAGCCCGCAGGCCCAGCGGGTGGTTGAGG
>DASXJI010000495.1:0-10027 GCA_036497495.1 Mycobacterium sp. | reverse complement strand
CGTCTATGGCGCCCGCGAACAGCCCCTAGCCGGGGTGAGCGGGGCGAGCGTCGCCGAACACGTCAGCGTCCCGGTGCAGTACCTGCCCGATTTCTCGTCGGTCGCCGAGGTGGTGGCCGCGACGGCCGCGCCCGGTGATGTTGTCGTCACCATGGGCGCCGGCGACGTCACCATGCTCGCACCTGAGATCGTCACGGCGCTGCAGGTGCGGGCCAACCGCGGCGCGCCGGGCCGGCCGGGGGAGTCGCGGTGACCGAGCCGGACGGCGTGACGCCCGACGCCGACCCCGTCGGCGAAAACACGGCGACCGGGCCGATCGAAGCGGCCGCGTCATCCGACGGCGACGACGGCACCGCCGCAGAGCAGGAGCAGACCGACGACGCGATAGAGGGGCCACGTCGACGGGCCCGTCGGGAACGCGCCGAGCGGCGCGAGGCCCAGGCGCGCGCGGTGGCGATCGAAGAAGCCCGCCGCGAGGCGAAACGCGTTGCGCGTGGGCGACCTGCGGCTACGTCCAAACCCGTTGCGCGCGGAGCGGTCCGGGGCCTGAAGCTGTTCTTTCTATCGCTGCTGCTGGTCGTGGCCACCACCGCGGTGGGGCTGGTCCTGTATTTCACGCCGGTGATGTCGGCGCGCAGCATCATTGTCACCGGTATCGGGGCGGTCACCCGCGACGAGGTGCTCGACGTGGCTCACGTGCGGCTCGGCACGCCGCTGCTGCAGATCAACACCGACGGCGTCGCCGACCGGGTGGCGGCGATCCGCCGGGTGGCCAGCGCGCGAGTGCAGCGCGATTACCCATCGGCGCTCCGGATCATCATCGTCGAGCGAATTCCTTTGGTGGTCAAAGACTTTCCTGACGGCCCGCATCTGTTCGACCGGGACGGCGTGGACTTCGCGACCGCGCCGCCACCGCCGGCGCTGCCCTACATCGACGTCGACAATCCCGGACCGACCGATCCGGCGACCAAGGCTGCGCTCGCGGTGTTGACCGCGCTGCGCCCCGAAGTCGTCGCGCAGTTGAGCCGGATCGCCGCGCCGTCGGTCGCGTCGATCACGCTGACCCTTGCCGACGGGCGCAAGGTGATCTGGGGGACCAACGAGCGCACCGAGGAAAAGGCGCAGAAGTTGACCGCCCTGCTGACCCGGCCGGGGCGCACCTACGACGTCTCCAGCCCGGATCTGCCGACCGTCAGGTAAGAAGCACAGCCCGACTGGGCGTTGGCCGCGGCACATATTCGCCCGAAATTCGCCCGCCGCGCGTCGGCGCGCCTGCATCGATCCCGTGCGCGACGGCCATACCGTTCTGTTTGCGCGAATCAACTTGACATAACTCTAAGGCTTTACTTGAGGTTTAGGTTTGCCAGAGGCGGTTCGCTTTAGGCAAGTCCCACCAGGGAGGAACGAAGAATGATGACCCCGCCGCACAACTACTTGGCTGTCATCAAAGTCGTCGGGATAGGCGGCGGCGGCGTCAACGCCGTCAACCGCATGATCGAGCAAGGACTCAAGGGCGTGGAGTTCATCGCCATCAACACCGACGCCCAGGCGTTGTTGATGAGCGATGCCGACGTCAAGCTCGACGTGGGCCGCGACTCCACCCGAGGGCTCGGCGCCGGCGCCGACCCCGAGGTCGGCCGCAAGGCCGCCGACGACGCCAAGGACGAGATCGAGGAGCTGCTCCGCGGCGCCGACATGGTCTTCGTCACCGCCGGCGAAGGCGGTGGAACCGGTACCGGCGGCGCGCCCGTCGTCGCCAGCATCGCCCGCAAGCTTGGCGCACTGACCGTCGGCGTCGTCACCCGGCCGTTCTCCTTCGAGGGCAAGCGGCGCGGTAACCAGGCGGAGAACGGCATCTCGTCGTTGCGGGAAAGTTGCGACACCCTGATCGTGATCCCCAACGACCGCCTGCTGCAGATGGGCGATGCCGAGGTGTCACTGATGGACGCCTTCCGCAGCGCCGACGAGGTGCTGCTCAACGGTGTGCAGGGCATCACCGACCTGATCACCACGCCGGGCCTGATCAACGTCGACTTCGCCGACGTCAAGGGCATCATGTCGGGCGCGGGCACGGCGCTGATGGGTATCGGGTCGGCCCGCGGCGACGGTCGCGCGCTCAAGGCGGCCGAGATCGCGATCAACTCGCCGCTGCTGGAAGCCTCGATGGAGGGTGCCCAGGGTGTACTGATGTCCATCGCCGGTGGTAGCGATCTGGGGCTGTTCGAGATCAACGAAGCGGCCTCGCTGGTGCAGGATGCCGCCCACCAGGACGCCAACATCATCTTCGGAACGGTCATCGACGACTCGCTCGGCGACGAGGTGCGAGTCACCGTGATCGCAGCGGGTTTCGATGCGAGCGGGCCAGGCCGAACGCCGGTCGTCGGCAACAGCGATACCTCGACGACGATCGCGTCAGGCAAACACGGCAAAATCAGCTCCAGCTTGTTCGAGCCCGCCGACGCGGTGAGCGTGTCGGTGCCGACGAACGGTGCAACCTACGACATCGGCGGCGAGGACGACGACGTCGATGTGCCGCCGTTCATGCGGCGCTAGCCCCACGATGCAATGACGGCCGCGACACGGCGTCGGGGCGAGGCGGCCTTGCTCGAGCCGGATACTGGGCGAGTGAGCGTTCGTATTCGGCGGGTCAGCACCACTCGGGCCGGCGGTGCCTCATTGCCGCCGTTCGACACCTTCAACCTGGGCGACCATGTCGGCGACGACCCGGCTGCCGTGGCGGCCAACCGGGTCCGGCTGGCCGCCGCCATCGGACTCAGCCCTGACCGGGTGCTGTGGATGAACCAGGTCCATGGTGACCACATCGAAGTGGTCGATGGCCCGCGCGATACCGCGTTCGACAACACGGACGGATTGGTCACGCGCACACCGCGACTGGCCCTGGCGGTGGTCAGCGCCGATTGCGTTCCGGTGCTGATGGCCGATGCGCGCGCGGGCGTTGTCGCGGCCGTGCATGCCGGCCGGGTCGGGGCTCGCGACGGCGTGGTGGCCCGCGCCGTCGAGGCCATGCTGTCGGTGGGTGCACACGAGCCGGACATCTCGGTGCTGCTGGGGCCCGCGGTCAGCGGCCGCAATTATGAAGTGCCCGCCGCGATGGCCGACGAAGTAGAGGCAGCGCTGCCGGGCAGTCGCACCACCACGTCGAAGGGCACGCCGGGGCTGGACCTTCGGGCCGGAATCGCTTGTCAGCTCAAGGCTTTGGGCGTGAGTGCCATCGATATCGACCCGCGCTGCACGGTCGATGACGTCAACCTGTTCAGCCATCGCCGCGGCGCCCCGACCGGCCGGCTGGCCTCGGTGGTGTGGATCGAATGAACGCATTAGCGGTAAACCGTTTCGCCCGACCGGAGCGGGAAATGGAATTAGCCGATTCTTTGGCGGCGTTACGGTCGCGGCTGGCGGCGGCCGCCGAAGCGGCCGGCCGCAAACTCGATGAAATTCAACTGCTGCCTATTACGAAATTCTTTCCGGCAACCGATGTGGCGATTTTGTCGCGATTGGGATGCGCCGCGTTCGGTGAATCCCGCGACCAGGAAGCGGCGGCGAAGGTGGACGAAGTCGCTCGGTTGCTGGACGGTCCGGCGGCCGCCGGCGCCGCATCGGCTGGCCCGCATTGGCACATGGTCGGCAAGATCCAGCGCAACAAAGCCCGCTCGCTGGCCGGCTGGGCCCACACCGCCCACTCGGTCAGCAGCACCCGGGCAGTGGCGGCGCTCGACCGCGCGGTCGCAGGCGCGCTGAACGACGGGCGCCGGAAGAATCCGCTGCGCGTCTACGTGCAGATCAGCCTCGATGGTGACGTGTCCCGGGGCGGTGTGGATGTCTCCGACGCCGGTGCCGTCGACGACATCTGCGCGCAGACCGACGCCGCCGAATCCCTTGAGCTGGTGGGCCTGATGGCTATACCGCCGCTGGACTGGGAGCCGGATCGGGCATTCGCGCTGCTGCAGTCTGAACACCATCGGGTGCGACGGGCCCACCCGGCCGCGGTCGGGTTATCGGCGGGTATGTCGGACGACCTCGAAATTGCGGTCAAACATGGTTCGACGTGTGTGCGTGTCGGTACCGCGTTATTGGGCCAACGACCGCTACCGTCACCGTCAGTAGTCACTCCCGTCACATCTTCATCACAGACACCGGAATCCCCAGAGCTGTAGAAGGGTCAAGCGATGAGCACACTGCACAAGGTCAAGGCCTACTTTGGCATGGCTCCCATGGAGGACTACGACGACGAGTACTACGACGACCACGCCCCGGCGCGCACCGGCTACCCGCGGCAGCGCTTCGCCGACGACGGGTATGGCCGGTACGAGGGCCGCGAGTACGACGATCCGCGCGGCGAACCCGCCGAATACGGCGCGGGCAGCTATCGCGGCGGGTTCGCCGACGAGCCCCGCTTCCGCAGCCCCGACTACGAGCGCGCCGACGTGGGTCGCCCGCGCTTCGGGTCGTTGCGCGGCTCCACCCGCGGCGCGCTCGCGATGGATCCGCGCCGCATGGCGATGCTGTTCGACGAAAGCAGCCCGCTGTCGAAGATCACCACGCTGCGGCCCAAGGACTACAGCGAGGCCCGCACCATCGGCGAGCGATTCCGCGACGGCACCCCGGTGATCATGGACCTGGTCTCGATGGACAATGCCGACGCCAAGCGGCTAGTCGACTTCGCGGCGGGGCTGGCGTTCGCGCTACGTGGCTCGTTCGACAAAGTCGCCACCAAGGTGTTCCTGCTCTCACCGGCCGACGTCGACGTCTCCCCGGAAGAGCGCCGACGCATCGCCGAGACCGGCTTCTACGCCTACCAATAGCCGCGAGGCGGGGTAGCGTCCGAGCCGGTAGGGTGGCCTTTGGCGGCTGCTGAGGCTGTCGCCAAAGTCACATCTTCATCACTAAGGTCGGGCTCTAGTTGACGCTGCTTGTGCACATCGTCGGTTTTGCGCTGTTCATCTTCTGGCTACTGCTGATCGCGCGCGTGGTCGTTGAGTTCATCCGGTCTTTCAGCCGTGATTGGCATCCGCGCGGCCTCACCGTGGTGATTCTCGAGATCATTCTGTCGGTCACCGATCCGCCGGTGAATCTGCTGCGGCGGCTGATACCGCAGCTCACCGTCGGTGCCGTGCGCTTCGACCTGTCCATTATGGTGCTGCTGCTGTTGGCGTTCATCGGCATGACGATGGCGCTGGATTATCAGGGCTGAATCCGCCAGGCCTGCCGCGGGTGACCGTCGATTACTCGGCTGAAGCAGTTTGCCAGGGCTCGGATTCGGGTCGGATATGGCGATGATTGACGCTTTCTTAGACTGTGAAATTCGGTCTTATTTATTGACCGATTCGGCAACCGGCGGGTCTGGTGTGACAGGATGGGCCGCAGTTGCAATCTGGCTACAAGACCGTTGATCCCGTCCTACAATTTCCTGGACCGTTTGGCTGTCCACACCCAAGGGGGCTAAGAATGCCGCTGACACCCGCAGACGTCCACAATGTGGCGTTCAGTAAGCCGCCCATCGGCAAGCGTGGTTACAACGAGGACGAGGTCGACGCGTTCCTCGACCTGGTCGAGAACGAGCTGACCCGGCTGATCGAAGAGAATTCCGATCTGCGTCAGCGGGTCGCAGAGCTGGATCAGGAGCTGGCCAGCGCCCGGGCCGGTGGCGCCAGTGCTCAACCCACCCAATCCATTCCGGTGTACGAGCCCGAGCCCGAGCCGGTCAAACCGCCGCCGCAGCCCGTCGCGGCAGCTGCCCCCACTAACGCGAAGCTCGGCGAGGAGCAGGCCATCAAGGCCGCGCGGGTGCTCGCCCTGGCCCAGGACACCGCTGACCGGCTGACCGGCACCGCCAAGGCGGAGTCGGACAAGCTGTTGTCCGACGCGCGGGCCAACGCCGAGCAGATCGTCGGCGACGCGCGTCGCGAAGCCGAGACCACGGTCTCCGAGGCCCGTCAGCGTGCCGACGCCCTGCTGGCCGACGCGCAGACCCGTTCCGAGACTCAGCTGCGTCAGGCCCAAGAGAAGGCCGATGCATTGCAGGCCGACGCCGAACGCAAGCACTCCGAGATCATGGGCACGATCAACCAGCAACGGACGGTTCTCGAGGGTCGGCTCGAGCAGCTGCGCACCTTCGAACGCGAGTACCGCACTCGGCTCAAGACCTACCTCGAGTCGCAGCTCGAGGAGCTCGGACAGCGCGGGTCGGCTGCGCCGGTCGATTCCAGCGCCACCAACGACGCCGCAGGGTTCAACCAGTTCAATCGGGGTAATAACTAGGCTGGTCCGAGATACCGGCACCGGCGGTCGGTATCCTGCATTGTTGGCAATGTCGCCTCGTCGGCTGGAGGTTAACCGGTGCTGATTATCTCGCTGGTACTAGCGGTGATCGGTCTTGCCGCGCTGGTGTTCGCGGTGATCACCAGCAACGAATTGGTCGCCTGGGTATGTATCGGCGCCAGTCTGCTGGGCGTCCTGCTGTTGATCATCGACGCTCTGCAGGAGCGTCAGCGCCGTGAGGCGGGTCCGGCAAGCCATGGATCGGGCTCAGCCGACGGCCCGGAGTCACACGATGACGACGAGGCAGCCGATTACCCTGCGGATGCGATCGACGAAGCTGACGGTGCGACCGACGACAGCGTTAGCGACGATCACAAAATCTCGTAGCCGCCAGGCCGGGTCGCCAACAAGTCGCGGACCTCGTCGTCGCTGACTTGATGAAAGTCGACGAAAACCTGGCCCACCGCGTCGAATTCGTCCGGCATCGTCGCGCACACCACATCGTCGGCCTCCTCGGCCAGCACTTCGCAGACTGAACGCGGGCCCACTGGCACAGCGACCACGATCGAGTCGGGGCCGGCGGTCCGCAGCGCTCGCACCGCCGCGAGGATGCTTGCACCGGTGGCGATCCCGTCGTCAACGACGATGACCGTCCTGCCACGCGGGTCGGCAACCGGTCGCTCGCCACGGTAAGCGTGTTCGCGGCGAATGAGTTCGGCGGCTTCGCGTTCGACGACCGTGCGCACCTGCTCGTCGCTGATCCGCAAGCTCGACACCACGTTGTCGTTCATCACCACGCCGCCCCCGCTGGCCAGCGCCCCCATCGCGAGTTCGGACCACTGCGGCACGCCCAGCTTCCGCACCAGGAAGACGTCCAGCTCGGCACCCAGCGCCGCGGCAACCTCCCAACCGACCGGCACGCCGCCGCGGGCCAGCCCGAGAACGAGCAGCCCGGCTTTACCGCGATACAACGCCAATTCCTTGGCCAGCACGCGACCGGCTTCGCGACGGTCGCGGAAGGTGCGTCGCGGCCGGCGCAGAAAACCGCTAGGTCGGTCCATGGCCATGCTCGCCGTTGCGTGTCGTAGGTACTGAAGCGCAGCTTACGGCGGGTGCGGTCGCACCGAGGCCGCGCGCCGTGATTGCTTACCCGGACTTGCCGCCCAGATGCCTGCGAAACCGCGAAGCGCGGTGCGACTTGCTCCTTCGAGGCGTTGCGGCCAGACAGGGCTCCCACAGTGGGGCGGGTGGGCTACCTAGCCGGAATCGTGGCAACGATGCTGCGCTCAGCTATCCCTCGGGCCCGGTCGACTTGGCGTCGGCATGCTCGCGGGCAGCGCGAGCCGCGGGTGACTGCTCCAGATAGTCCACCGCGAACTGCGTGGACGCCTCCGCGCTGGGGTGATAGCCGGGCCGAATGAACCGGATCGGCACCCTCACGGCGACCAGCCACGGTCCCGGCACTCGATACTGCCGGGCGGCTCGCAACCAGTCCTGCCAGCGCGGCTTGGTGCTGATGGTCGGGTCCTGCGCCATCAAGAACCGCACTCCCGTGATCCACCAGAACGCGAAAGTCGGCGCAGATGACAGCATCGTCAACGTTCTCAGGGCATAGTTGCCGCACACGTTCTGGTAGACGTCGAACACCAGTGAACGGTGTTCGACCTCCTCGGCCCCGTGCCAGCGCAGCAGGTCAAGCATGGTCTGGTCGGCTCCGGCGTAATCGAGGCCCCGGTTCTGGATCAACCATTCACCCAACGCAGTGTTGAAGGGCTCCAATGCGGCGGCAACCGCGAGGCGCCGGTAGAGCCACCATCGCTGCAGTACCCGTGGCCATCCCGGGTGATGCTTAGCCAGCTTGGACAGCCATTTTTGCAGCCTGTCGGTGTATGGCGTGGTGTCGATGCCCTGGTCAGCCAGATGCTGGAGGACCATCTGGTGTGCCCAGGCATGCCAGGACTCCTGCTGGATAAAGGGCTTGATGGCCGTTTTCAGCTCCGGGTCGCTGACCAGCGGTTCCGCCTCGTTCATGGCCCGAACGAACCAACGCTCGCATTCTGGCAGCAGAAGATGCATCACATTTAACAAGTGGGTGGAAAACGGGTCGCCCGGAACCCAGTGCACCGGGGTGTTCGACCAGTCGAAGCGAGCCTTCCGGCGATGCGTCGGATATCCGTCGTGGTGGACCTTGAGCTCAGTCATCCACACTTTCCCATACCGAGGTTTCCTGGATCCGTTTGCCAACTGTAGTACCCCTTGGCCGTCACTTTTCAGCTGAACTGCCGGATTGCCAGTCGGTAACAGCTTTCGGAAACCGTCTTCGTTGAGGATGGACACGCCGAGTTCGACGGCTTTTCGTATTTCGATCCCGGCGAATCGCCGGCGACGACGGCCAGCGAACCGGTGACCACGATCGTAAAGCTTTCCAGCGTGCGCGGCACGCTGGCGTCGCGCTCGTCGGCCACCGGCACCCCGGCCGGCCGCCACTTGTCGACGATGGCGCGATGCCAGTCGCCCTGACGTCGACAGCACTATCGTGGGTCCTCATGGATCTCAAACGACGGATACCCCTGCTGCGATGGTCGTTCTGGCGGATGGTCACAGGGGTTCGCAATCTCACCATCACGGGCCAGCTGGGTGACGGACGCGAAGCGGCTGCGGTCGACTACGTCCTGCGGAACGCGCGGGCCGGCGACATCGACGACGTGCTGGCCACCTTCGACAAGTTCGCCTACGAAAAGTCGATGCTGATCAACGTCGGCGACGAGAAAGGGCTACTCCTCGATGCGGCCGTGCGGCGCGCCAATCCCGCACTCGCACTAGAGCTGGGCACTTACTGTGGCTATGGCGCTCTGCGGATCGCCAGGGCCGCTCCGAACGCCAAGGTGTACTCCGTCGAACTCGCCGAGGCCAACGCCGCCAACGCCCGCCAGATCTGGGCGCACGCCGGCGTCGCCGACCGGGTGACGTGCGTGGTCGGCATCATCGGCGACGGCGGTCGCACCCTGGATGCGCTGGCCGACGAGCATGGGTTTGCCGACGGCACACTCGATTTCGTGTTCCTCGATCACGACAAGGACGCCTACCTCGACGACCTGAAGAGCCTCCTGGACCGGGGCTGGTTACATCCGGGCTCGATCGTGGTCGCCGACAACGTCCGGGTGCCGGGTGCGCCGAAGTACCGCGAGTACATGCAGCGCCAGCAGGGCAAGCGGTTCAACACCGTCGAGCACAAGACGCACGTCGAGTACCAGACGATGCTGTCCGACCTGGTGCTGGAGTCCGACTACCTCGGCGACTGAGACGGCTGCGACGGTTCAGGCGGCTGAGACGGCCGGCCGGACAAGCTACTGCGCCCGGGGGTGGGCTTCGGCCCACACTTCGCGCAGCGCGTGCACGGTGACCATGGTGTAGATCTGCGTCGTCGTCACCGAGGCGTGGCCGAGCAGCTCCTGCACGACCCGCACGTCGGCGCCGCCCTCCAGCAGGTGGGTGGCGAAGGAATGCCGCAGCATGTGCGGGGACACCCCCGAGGTGATCCCGGCGCGCTCGGCGGCATCGTGCAGGACCTGCCAGGCGCTCTGCCGCGACAACCGGCCGCCGCGCGCGTTGAGGAAGATGGCCGGCGTCCCGCGGCCCCGCCGCGCCAACTCCGGGCGTCCGCGCACCAGATAGGCGTCCAGCGCCTGCACGGCGGGCCGTCCCACCGGCACCAGCCGCTGCTTGCCGCCCTTGCCGCGCAACAGCA
>DASXJI010000494.1:0-4194 GCA_036497495.1 Mycobacterium sp. | reverse complement strand
CTCGACCCGAGTTGGCTACACCGGCGGCGACGTGCCAAACGCGACCTACCGCAACCACGGAACCCATGCCGAAGGCATCGAGATCACCTACGACCCATCAGTCACCGACTTCCGCGCAATCCTGGAGTTCTTCTTCCAGATCCACGACCCGACCACCAAGAACCGGCAGGGCAATGACGTCGGAACCAGCTACCGCTCAGCGGTCTTCTACGTCGACGACGACCAGAAGCGCGTGGCGCTGGACACCATCGCCGACGTCGAGGCCTCAGGTCTGTGGCCAGGCAAGGTGGTAACTGACGTCAGCCCGGCCGGCGACTTCTGGCAGGCCGAGCCTGAACACCAGGACTACCTGCAGCACTACCCCAATGGGTACACCTGCCACTTCATCCGGCCGGGATGGAAGTTGCCACGACGGGCCTCAGCCGAGACCTAATAGCTAGGTGCGCGGACCAGTCCCAGCCCGGGATCTGCCGTCAGCTGAAATGTCGCGCGCATCGCTTCGATCGCGGCGGCGCTGCCCTCGAACTTCCACCGCCGCAACGCGGCCTTCCGTTCGGCGGCGGTGCCGCCAAGGCGCGCGGTGATCAGGTCCGCCGCAGTCGCGGTGACGATGACGGCCGGTGGGTCCTCGGCGCCGACCAGTCCGTGGCGAGTAGCCGCGAATCCGAAACGGCGACCGTCGATTTCAACGCTGTAGGATGTTGACGCGTCCGCGGCCCGACCTGGGTCGAAGCCGAGCAGGATTCCGGCGAGGAATCCGTTGAGCGGTGTCAGAACGCTGTCGGCGGGTTCGAGTAGATCCAATCCGAATGTGGCGACAGCCTGGATCACCGGCGGTACTTTGCGCCAGCCCTCTTCGCTGAGCGTGTACACGGTGCGGGCAACGGGCGGCGGTAATTCGCTGCGGCGGATCAGGCCGGCCTCTTCGAGTTCACGCAACCGGTCGGCGAGCAGGTTGGTGGCAATGCCCGGAAGTGCCGCCCGCATATCGCCATAGCGGCGCGCCCCACCGATGAGCTCGCGCAGGATCAGCAGCGTCCACCGCTCACCGAGGACGTCAAGCCCGCGGGCTATCGGACAGTTCTGGTTGTAACTCTTGCGACCGGCCACACCAGTCACTCTACCGCATAGACTTGTTAATAAAGTGACCACTTGATTTTCTTGTCTCTTCAGTTTACGGTTCTGTCCATGCGCAACTTCCCTCGCCCGCCGGTGTTCCGTGATCATCCGATCGCCGCACTGGCCGCCATCTGCCTCAGCGTGTTTGTCATCAGCGTCGATGCCACCATCGTCAACGTCGCTCTGCCGACACTGTCCCGAGAACTGAACGCCGACACCGCGCAACTGCAGTGGATTGTGGACGCCTACACCCTCGTCATGGCAGGCCTGTTGTTGTCGGTCGGCAGCCTCAGCGATCGATACGGTCGGCGAGGTTGGCTCAGTGCTGGACTTGCCGCGTTCGCGCTGACATCTGTCGTCGCGGCGCAGGCGAATTCGGCGGAGGCCTTGATCGCGGCGCGCGCCGCCATGGGGATCGGCGCCGCGGTGATCTTTCCGACCACCCTGGGTCTGATCACCAACATCTTCACGGATCCGGTACGGCGGGCCAAGGCTATCGGCGTCTGGGCGGCGATGGTCGGTGTCGGCGTGGCCGCCGGACCGATGACCGGTGGCTGGCTGCTTGAGCACTTTTTCTGGGGTTCAATCTTTTTGGTGAACGTGCCGGTCGCGGCGATGGCCATCGTGGGTGGGATTTTGTTCGTCCCGACGTCGCGTGATCGGGCCGCACCGAAGGTCGATATGCCCGGACTCGTCCTGTCCAGCGCCGGCGTGACAGCCCTGGTTTACACCGTCATCGAAGCCCCGACGTGGGGATGGGGTAGTGCGCGGACCGCGGTGGGCTTCGGCATCGCGATCGTTGTTCTCATCACGTTCGCGTACTGGGAGCGGCGCAGTTCGCACCCGATGCTCGACGTCTCGGTATTCGCAAACCGCCGGTTTTCGGGAGGAAGCCTCGCGGTAACCGCGGGTTTCCTCACTCTGTTCGGCTTCATCTTCGTGATTACCCAGTACTTCCAATTCATCAAGAGCTACAGCGCGTTTGAGGCCGGTGTCCGGTTACTGCCCGTTGCCATCTCGATCGCCGTCGCCAGTGTGCTGGGTCCGCGAATCGTGGAGCGGGTCGGCACCACAGCGATCGTCGCGGCGGGTCTGGCGATTTTCGCCGGTGGGCTCGCCTGGGCCTCCACTGCCGACGCGGCCACGCCCTACCTGCAGATCGCCGGGCAGATGGTGCTGCTTGGCGGCGGCCTCGGCCTGACCACCGCGCCCGCCACCGAAGCGATCATGGGCTCGCTCTCCGCCGACAAGGCCGGCATCGGTTCGGCCGTCAACGACACCACCCGCGAGTTGGGCGGCACCCTCGGCGTCGCGATCGTTGGCAGCGTGTTCGCATCCGTCTACTCCAGCCGCATCAGATCCGCGCCGGCTTTAACGGCGCTTCCCGGAGACGTCCGGTCCATGATGGAACACTCAACGGCGGCCGCGTACAAGGTGATTGGGCAACTGCCCGCCATGGAGGCCGCCGAGGTGCGCGTTGCGGTCAACCACGCGTTCCTTGGCGGCATGCAGATCGGCTCCCTGGTCTGTGCGGCTATCGCACTGGCCGTGGCGGGCGTCGTCGCGGTTCTGCTGCCCGCGCGGGAACGCCGAGCGGCGACCGAGATCGCTGAGTCGACTGAGTCAGAAACCGTGATCGCTTGAAAGTGGTTGTGGTGCAGAGCTTTTCCCGACGCCAAATCGAGTCAACAAAGGAGCAACCCTCATGAGCGCGCAACCCGTAATCCTGGTGACCGCCGCAGCGGGCAAGACCGGCCGCCATACTGTCCTGTCGTTGCTGTCACGCGGCCTTCCGGTCCGGGCGATGGTGCATCGTGAAGACATCCGCTCTGCGGCGCTGCGCCGCGCGGGCGCAGAGGTCGTGGTTGGGAATGTCAGCGACGTCCGCGACGTGCGCAACGCGCTGGACGGTGTGCAGCGTGCCTACTGGGCGGCCCCCGTGGCGCCGAATGCGCTAGAAGCCGCCACCCTCTTCGCGGCAATCGCCGAGGAAATGCGACTGGAGGTGGTGGTAGCTATGAGCCAATGGCTGGCCGACCCCGGTCACCTTTCGGCGCAGACCCGCGCCGCGTGGCTCGCTGACCGAGTGTTCGACTGGATGCCGACCGTCGGGTCGATCACGGTCAACCCCGGCTTCTTCGCGGAGAGCTACACCTACACGCTCGACGCCGTGGCGCAATTCGGGATCTTGACGCTCCCCTTCGGCGACGGACTCAATGCGCCACCGTCCAACCAGGACATCGCCGCCGTCGCGGCCGCACTACTGGCAGATCCTGGACCACATCTGGGCTGCAGCTACCGTCCCACCGGACCGGAGTTGCTCAGCCCCAGCGGCTACGCCGAGATTCTCAGCCGGGTTTTCGGCCGCACGATCCGCTACCTCGACATTCCGTTCGCTGTGTTTGCGAAGTCGGCCCGGTCGATCGGCTTCGACGAGTACACCCTCATCCAGTTGATGTGGTACGTCGACGAACTCAAGCGGGGCACCTTCGCCATCGACGCGCCCACCGATGTCGTGGAGCGGCTCACCGGCCGGGCGCCTGAGGACATGGAGACGATCGCTCGCCGCTATCTCGCTACCATGCCCGGCACCAAACGCGGTCCCGCCGGGATGGCCCGCGCCATGAGCCTTCTCACCAAATCGGTTGTCACCCCTGCTCCGAACCGCAAGCGCTACCTGCGCACCTTCCAAGACGGCGAGCCGATCGGAGCACTTTCGATCGAGTCCGACCGCTGGCAGACCACCCATGCCCTTGACCGCATGCGCGACGCGCAGATCAGCGCGACGTCGGCGGTTGCACGATGACCGGGCAGCCCGCCGTCGGCGCGGTGGCACAGTACGAGGTCGGAGGAGTGCGCGAGCGTATCAAGACCGCGTTGCGCGGTGCTGGAAAGGATCTGGATGCGCTGACCCCCGCCGATTTAGCCGGCGGCCTCGCTTCATTCGAGCACTTCCACTCCCTGGGCCGCACGGGTACCACGTCGCTGCTCGAGGCCGCCCACGTCACCGCAGCCGACCACGTCCTCGACGCCGGCAGCAGCATCGGCGGCACCGCCCGCCTGCTTGCGGCCGAA
>DASXJI010000493.1:0-6281 GCA_036497495.1 Mycobacterium sp. | reverse complement strand
TACCTTACTGACGCCAGGGCAGGCTTCGCCTCCCGACCAACTGGCGCCGTCCGGCCTCAGGTGTGGCTCGACACTACGGTGGGTATTGGGCGCAGAGAGGTTCTCGAAGACGCGCAGGTGGCGGAGTCGACGGCACCCAGGACGACAACCGACTAGCGACTCAGAAGGAGTAGCAGTGCCCGGTCGTGTCGAGATCGATGACGTCGCGCCCGTCGTGTCATGCGGTGCGTACCCGGCAAAAGCCGTCGTCGACGAGGTGATCCCGGTACGCGCGTCGGTGTGGCGCGAGGGCCACGACGCGGTGGCAGCGACGCTCGTTGTGCGTTACCTGGGTCCGCGCTATCCGCAGGTGGGTGAAACCCGCCGGCTCAAGGCGGTGCAGGCTCCCGCACTGGCCGAACCCGCCGCCGACCCGGTCGCGAAGGTCAAGCCGCTGCATATCCCGATGGTTCCCGACGACGTCGAGCCTTTCGTCTTTCACGGCGCGTTCACCCCCGACCGCGTCGGGCTGTGGACCTACCGGGTCGACGGCTGGGGCGACCCCATTCACACCTGGCGGCACGCTGTCGAAGCCAAGCTGGACGCCGGCCAAGGCGAAAGCGAACTGTCCAACGACCTGCTCGTCGGGGCACAGCTGCTGAAACGCGCCGCCACCGGGGTTCCGCGTAGCAGCCGCGAGCCGCTGCTGGCCGCCGCGAAGGCGCTGCAGGCACCCGGCGATCCGGTGTCGCGCGCCGCGCTGGCGCTGAGCGCCGACATCGACGCACTCCTGACCCAATTTCCGCTGCGCGAGCTGGTCACCCGCGGCGAGCAGTACGGGGTGTGGGTGGACCGGCCGCTGGCCCGCTTCGGATCCTGGTACGAAATGTTCCCCCGCTCGACCGGCGGCTGGGACGCCGACGGCGATCCGGTACACGGCACGTTCGCCACCGCGGCCGCGGCGCTGCCGCGGATCGCGCAGATGGGCTTCGACGTCGTGTACCTGCCGCCGATCCACCCGATCGGCAAGATTCACCGCAAGGGCCGCAACAACACCGCGACGGCGGCGCCCGGGGACGTCGGATCGCCGTGGGCGATCGGCAGCGACGAGGGTGGCCACGATGCGGTGCATCCGCAATTGGGCACGATCGCCGACTTCGACAAGTTCGTCGACGCGGTCGAGGACCTGGGCATGGAGGTGGCGCTTGACTTGGCTCTGCAATGTGCGCCGGATCACCCGTGGGCCAAGCACCACCGCGAATGGTTCACCGAATTGCCGGACGGCACGATCGCCTACGCGGAAAACCCCCCGAAGAAATACCAGGACATTTACCCGATCAACTTCGACAATGATCCCGCCGGTCTCTACGACGAAGTGCTGCGCGTGGTGCGGTACTGGATGGATCACGGGGTCAAGATCTTTCGCGTCGACAACCCGCACACCAAGCCGCCCAACTTCTGGGCCTGGTTGATCGCTCAGGTCAAAGCCGCCGATCCCGATGTGCTGTTTCTGTCCGAGGCGTTCACCCCGCCGGCCCGCCAATACGGCCTCGCCAAGCTGGGATTCACCCAGTCGTACACCTACTTCACCTGGCGCATATCCAAGTGGGAGCTCACCGAATTCGGCCGCCAGATACCGGAAACCGCGGACTACCGACGCCCCAACCTGTTCGTCAACACCCCCGACATCCTGCATGCGAGTTTGCAGCACAACGGGCCGGGCATGTTCGCCATACGTGCGGTGCTGGCGGCGACCATGAGCCCGACCTGGGGGGTGTATTCCGGCTACGAGCTGTTCGAGGGCCACGCCGTCGCCGAGGGCAGCGAGGAATATCTCGACTCGGAGAAGTACGAGTTACGGCCACGCGACTTCGCGGGCGCGCTGGCGTCGGGGCGCTCGCTGGAGCCATTCATCGCGCGGTTGAATAGCATTCGCCGACTACACCCGGCGCTGCAGCAACTGCGCAACATCACGTTCCATACCATCGACAACGACGCGTTGCTGGCGTACAGCAAATTCGACCCGATCACCGGTGACTGCGTGCTGGTCGTTGTGACGCTCAACGCGTTCGGGCCAGAAGAAGCCACGTTGTGGTTGGACATGCCCGCATTGGGTATGGAACACCATGAACGGTTCTGGGTACGAGACGAGGTCACCGGCGAGGAATACCAATGGGGAGCGGCCAACTACATACGGATCGATCCTGGTCACGCCGTCGCCCACGTCATCAACATGCCGCTCATACCGTCCGAAGCACGAATCCCGCTGCTGCGCCGGAGGTAACGCCGCGATGAAGTCCACCGAACAAGTCGCCAGAGCCCGTTTGGCGCCTGACCCCAGTGACCTGGCCCGGCTGGTAGCCGGCGAGCATCACAACCCGCACGGCATCCTGGGGGCCCACGAGTACGGCGACCACACCGTCATCCGCACCTTCCGGCCGCACGCCACCAGCGTTGTCGCGCTGGTCGGCGCTGACCGGTTTCCGTTGCAGCACATCGACTCCGGCCTGTTCGCGGCGGCACTGCCGTTCGTCAACCTGATCGATTACCGCCTCGAAGTGGTCTACGACGGCGGCGCCCCACAGACGGTTGCCGACGCCTACCGCTTCCTGCCGACCTTGGGTGAAGTCGACCTGCATCTGTTCAACGAGGGACGCCATGAACGGCTGTGGGAGGTCCTTGGCGCGCACCCCCGTTCGTTCACCACCGCCGACGGTGTGGTCGACGGGGTGTCGTTCGCAGTGTGGGCGCCCAACGCCAAGGGCGTCAGCCTGATCGGCGAGTTCAACGGCTGGAACGGCAACGAGGCGCCGATGCGAGTGCTCGGCTCATCGGGTGTCTGGGAGGTGTTCTGGCCCGGTTTCGCCCATGACGGCTTGTACAAGTTCCGGGTGCACGGCGCCGATGGCTCGATCACCGACCGTGCCGACCCGATGGCATTCGCCACCGAGGTGCCGCCGCACACCGCTTCGCGGGTGAACGTCAGCGACTACCGGTGGGGCGACGACTCTTGGATGACGGCCCGCGCCAAGCGCAACGCCGTGTTCGAGCCGATGAGCACCTACGAAGTCCACCTGGGCTCGTGGCGACCGGGCCTTTCGTATCGCGATCTCGCTCGTGAGTTGACGGATTACGTTCTGGCTCATGGGTTTACCCATGTCGAACTGCTGCCCGTCGCCGAGCACCCGTTCGGCGGCTCGTGGGGATATCAGGTGACGTCCTACTACGCACCGTCGTCCCGATTCGGCACGCCCGATGAGTTGCGCGCGCTCATCGATGCGCTGCACCAGGCCGGCATCGGCGTCATCGTGGACTGGGTCCCCGCCCACTTCCCCAAGGACGCGTGGGCGCTTGGCCGGTTCGACGGCACACCGCTCTACGAACATTCCGACCCCCGCCGCGGTGAGCAACTCGATTGGGGCACTTACGTCTTCGACTTCGGCCGTGCCGAGGTGCGCAATTTCCTGGTGGCCAACGCGCTGTACTGGCTTGAGCAGTACCACATCGACGGACTGCGAGTGGACGCCGTCGCGTCGATGCTCTACCTCGACTACTCACGCCCCGAAGGCGGCTGGACACCGAACATCCACGGCGGCCGGGAGAACCTGGAAGCCGTGCAGTTCCTGCAGGAGATGAACGCAACGGCCCACAAGGCGGCGCCCGGGATCGTCACGATCGCCGAGGAGTCGACCTCGTGGCCGGGCGTCACCCGGCCGACGAGCGTTGGCGGCCTGGGCTTCTCGATGAAGTGGAACATGGGCTGGATGCACGACACGCTCGACTACATCAGTCGCGATCCGGTATACCGCAGTTATCACCACCACGCGATCACCTTCTCGATGCTCTATGCGTTCAGCGAGAACTTCGTGCTGCCGATCAGCCACGACGAGGTCGTACACGGCAAGGGCACGTTGTGGGGCCGGATGCCGGGCAACGACCACATGAAGGCGGCCGGACTGCGAAGCCTGCTGGCCTACCAGTGGGCGCACCCGGGCAAGCAGTTGCTGTTCATGGGTCAGGAATTCGGCCAGCGTGCCGAATGGTCTGAGGAACGCGGCGTCGACTGGTTCCAACTCGACGAGAACAGCTTCTCCACCGGAATTTCCCGGTTGGTGGGCGACCTCAACTCGATCTATCGCCGTTCATCGGCATTGTGGAGTCAGGACATCAAGCCCGAGGGCTACTCCTGGATCGACGCCAACGACTCCGCGAACAACGTGCTGAGCTTTCTGCGGTACGGTACCGACGGCTCGGTGATGGCCTGCGTGTTCAACTTCGCCGGCGCCGAGCACAGCGGCTACCGTCTCGGCCTGCCCAGCACCGGGCGGTGGCGCGAGGTGCTCAACACCGATGCGACGGTCTACAACGGCTCCGGTATCGGCAATCTGGGCGGCGTCGACGCGACCGATGCACCGTGGCACGGCCGTCCGGCGTCGGCGGTCCTGGCGCTGCCGCCGATGTCAGCGCTGTGGCTGGAACCCGAAAAGCCGCCCCGGAAAGCCGACTAATACAGCGCGTTAGCGAGATTGCGCCGTCCGGCGATGACCTCTGGGTCGGCCGGATCGAACAGCTCGAACAGCTCGATCAGCCGCGTGCGCACCGCTGTCCGGTCATCACCGGCCGTCCGCCGCACGAGCCCGACCAGGCGGTCAAACGCGCCTTGCACATCTTGGCTCAGGATCTGGACATCAGCAGCGGCGAATGCCGCCTCGATGTCATCGGGAGCGGCGTCGGCGACGGCCACCGCACCCGGCGACTGCGCGGTCGCCCGCATGAGAAACACGACTTGACGCACTGCGCCTTTGGCTTCGGCATGGTTCGGGTCGGCGTCCAGGATCGCCTGGTACGAGTCGAGCGCCGCCCCGAGGTTATTGTCCTCGAGCTGCTGGCGGGCCTGAGCGAGAGCTGGATCCACTTCCGCTGGCTCGTCGGAATCGGCCGCGTCGCCGAGCTTTCCAGCAGTCGCCGACAGCAGCGAGTCGACCCAGCGGCGTAACTGCTCCGGCGGCTGCATGCCCTGAAAGCTGGAAAGCGGTTGCCCAGCACCCAATGCCACGACGGTGGGGACCACTTCGACACCGAAGATCTGCGCCACCCGGGGAGCCACGTCGACGTTGACGCTGGCCAGCGTCCATTTGCCGTTGTCGGCGGCGGCCAGGTCGGACAACGCGTCGGCCAGCTGAAGGCAGACATCACTGCGCGGCGACCACAGCAGCACGACCACTGGCACCTGGTTGGAGCGCAGCAGTACTTCTTGTTCGAAGTTGGCCTCGTTGACCTCGACGCCGGCTGCGGCCGCCGAGCCAGCACCGCGCGCGTCACCAGCGGAGGGTGGGGGTTGCTTGAGGGCGGACAGATCGACTGCGCCGCCGGTCAATGCGGGCCCAATCGGAGGTCGAGGACGGCTCACATGATCAAGTTTGGCACGGCGCCGTTGACGGCGTTTCATCCGGTTCGGTGGGCCGTATGACCAACGTCACATCGACCGTCGACGCGCCGCCACGATCACGACGCCAGCAAACTTCCCGAAGCGGCCATCGATTCGTCGGCGATAAACCGTACTGGCCGGTAACTAGCGAGCGCGCAGAATCAGTGCGTCTCCCTGGCCACCCGCACCACACAACGCAGCAACGCCGTAGCCGGAGCCCCGGCGGGACAGCTCGAGGGCCGCGTGCAGGGCGATCCGGGCACCCGACATGCCGATCGGATGCCCAATCGCGATGGCGCCGCCGTTGACGTTGACGATCTCGGGATCGATGCCGAGTTCCCGCGTCGAGGCCAGCGCCACCGCAGAGAACGCCTCGTTGATCTCCACCACGTCGAGTTGGTCGACGGAGATACCTTCGCGGGCGATCGCCTTCTTGATCGCGTTGGCAGGCTGCGACTGCAGCGTCGAATCCGGGCCGGCCACCACGCCGTGCGCGCCGATCTCGACCAGCCAGGTCAATCCCAGCTCGGTGGCCTTGTCCTTGTTCATCACGACCACCGCGGCCGCGCCGTCGGAGATCTGCGATGCCGAACCGGCGGTGATGGTGCCGTCCTGGCGGAACGCGGGCTTGAGGCCGGCCAGCGACTGGGCGGTGGTGTTGGCCCGGATGCCCTCGTCCTCGGTGAACTGCAGCGGATCGCCCTTGCGCTGCGGGATGCTGACCGGCACGACTTCGTCGGCGTAGACGCCGTCCTTCCAGGCCGCGGCGGCCTTCTGATGCGACTGTGCGGCGAACTCGTCCTGTTCGAGGCGGGTGAACTTGTCGACGTCGTTGCGCTGCTCGGTGAGCGCACCCATCGGCTGGTCGGTGAAC
>DASXJI010000492.1:0-4583 GCA_036497495.1 Mycobacterium sp. | reverse complement strand
GGAAATATCTCCTCAGTCGTGGCAACTGCGGATCCATGGCATGGTTGACAAGCCACTGACTCTCAATTTCAGTGATTTGACGCGGCGCCCGATGATCGACCATGACGTGACGCTGACCTGCGTCTCGGAAGGCGTCGGCGGCAGCTTTATCGGGAATGCGCGGTGGCAGGGCACAATGCTCGCCGACGTGCTGCGGGAGGCGGGTATCAAGAAGGGCGCGCAGCAGATCGTGATGCGTGACGTGAACGGGATGAACCTCGGCGTAGCGGTCGATCCGGTCATGGACGGGCGGGCCTCGATGCTCGCGGTCGGCATGAACGGGCAGCCACTGCCGCCCGAGCACGGCTTCCCGGTCCGTGTGGTAGTGCCCGGGTTGTACGGATACGTATCGGCGTGCAAATGGGTCGTGGAGATGGAGCTCACGACGTTCGGGGCGTTCGACGCGTACTGGACGCACCGCGGCTGGTCGGCGCAGGCGCCGATCAAGACCGAATCGCGCATCGACACGCCGAAGACCGGCGGGAACGTGGCGGCCGGCACCGTCATGGTCGCGGGCGTCGCGTGGGCACAGCATCGCGGCGTCGAGGCGGTCGAGGTCGGTATCGACGGGCAGTGGCACCAGGCGACGCTCGCCGTGCAGGACACCATCGACACCTGGCGGCAGTGGTACTACCCGTGGCGGGCGACCGCGGGAAAGCACACGATCGCGGTGCGGGCGACCGATAAGACCGGCTACACACAGACCGCCAAGGTCGAAAAACCCGAGCCGAACGGCGCGACCGGCTACCACACCATCAAGGTCACCGTGGCCTGACCGCCGGGCGCCGGGACCCGGCGGTGGGCGCTCCGTGGCTCGCACTGCCCCTTGCAAATCGAAACGTTTGCGTTTCGAATTGTCGGCGCATACGCTCAAGGAGTACGAAACAGTATCGTTCTCTTTGTTGGTTCGTCATCGGCTGGGCCTGTTGATCTGAAGGCGAGGTGGGGGATGACATCGCGTGGTGAGATCGCGGCGTCGCCGGGCCGCCGCAGCAGGCTCAGCCCTGAGCGTGAGGGCGAGCTGTATGCCGCGGTCCTCGATGAGCTACGCGAATCGGGCTATGACGCGTTGACCATGGACGCGGTCGCCGCGCGGTCGCGGTGCAGCAAGGCCACGCTCTACCGCCAGTGGCGGGGCAAGCCCTGGCTGGTCGCCGCGGCGCTGCGGCACTCCAAGGCCTTCCCTCCGGCCTCGCTCGACGCCGGTTCACTCGCCGACGACCTGCATGAGCTGGTGCGGCGTTTCGGCAAGAGCCACCGGGATGTTGAGCTGGGGCGCGTTATCGGACCGGCCTGCGAGAAGAACGCGGACCTGGCCGAGGCCATGCACGAGGCCATCGTCCAGCCGTTGCTGGACCTTCTCGGAGAGATCACCGAGCGGGCTGTGGCCCGTGGTGAGCTCGAAGCGGATGCCGCGGCTGTTGAATTTCTCCCGCACATAATCCACGGTGCGTTCCTCGCACGGCCGATCATCGAAGGCTGCAAGGCCGACGCCGAGTATCTCAAGCGCTACGTGGACAACGTTGTCCTGCCGGTGCTGGTGCGGAACTAACCGAACCACGGGTCGCGGTTCTGTGATCGCCGATCCTGTCTGAAGCAACCCCGGAGGACCTCGCTTATGTCATCGACCTCGGTTGGCGCTCGCGTCAACGGTACTGCGGCGGGCCGCGCGCCTGCCGCTGGCGCGGAACACTCAACTCCGCACCGGTGGTGGGTGCTGGCCGTGATCGGCCTTGCCCAGCTGATGGTGGTGCTCGATGCCACGATCGTGAACATCGCCCTGCCGTCGGCTCAGGCCAGTCTGGGCTTTTCCAACGATGGCCGGCAGTGGGTCGTTACTGCGTATTCACTGGCCTTCGGCTCGCTGCTGCTGCTCGGCGGACGGCTTGCCGACCTTTTCGGCCGTAAGACCACGCTGTTGACAGGCCTGGTCGGCTTCGCAGCGGCTTCCGCGGTGGCCGGCGCGTCTAATTCGCTGGGGATGCTGATCGCCGGCCGGGCCGTGCAGGGTGCCTTGGGCGCGCTGTTGGCGCCCGCCGCGCTGTCGTTGCTCACCACGACGTTCACCGACCCGAAGGAGCGGGGCAGGGCCTTCGGTGTCTTCGGTGCGATCGCCGGTTCCGGCGGTGCGATCGGCCTGCTGCTCGGCGGTGTGCTGACCGAGCACCTCAGTTGGCGCTACACCCTTTATGTCAACGTTGCGATCGCGGTGGTCGCGGTCATCGGTGCGGCGGTCTTCGTGCGCCGCCCCGCCATTCCGCAACGGCCGAAGCTGGACCTGTTCGGCACGATCCTTGCCGCGGGCGGAGTGTTCGGCCTGGTCTACGGCTTCTCCAACGCCGCGACGCACCCTTGGTCGAACTGGATGTGCTGGGCTTTCCTGGCCGCGGGCGCAGTGGTGCTGCTGGTGTTCGCGCTGTGGGAGAACAGGTCCGGGCACCCGTTGCTGCCGCTGCGCGTGCTGGGCGACCGCAACCGTGGCGCCTCCTACATCGCGGTGTTCGTCGCCGGCTCGGGCATCTTCGGGGTCTTTCTGTTCCTGACCTACTACCTGCAGGAGACCCTGCACTACTCGCCGGTCAGGACCGGTCTGGCCTTCCTGCCGATGATCGGCATGCTGGTGGTCCTCTCCCAGCTGTCACTGAACGTCCTGGCGCCCAGGCTGGGCGGCAAGCCGGTCGTGCCGGTCGGCTTCGCGCTCGCGGCCGGCGGCATGATCTACCTCACCCGTCTGGGACTGGCCTCCACTTACACCGGGCATGTGCTGCCTGCGCTGTTGTTGATCGGCGCCGGTATAGGCATGGTGATGCCGACCGCGATGAGCCTGGCCACCCTAGGTGTCGCACCCCATGACCAGGGTGTTGCCTCGGCCATGGTCAACACCATGCAGCAGGTGGGCGGTTCGATCGGCACCGCGCTGTTCAGTACCGTGGCTGCCGCCGCGGCCACGAACTACATCAAGGACAACCAGCCCACGACCCGGCTGACGCTCGCCCACGCGGCGCTGCACAGCTACGCCACCGCCTACTGGTGGGCGGCCGGCTTCTTCGCCGCTGCCCTGCTGATCGCGCTCCTGCTGTTCCGCGTGGGCAGCCCGATGCGGCAGATGCGCGCCGCGCAAGAGGTAGCGGTCGCCGAGGAGGCGGTCGCCGCCTACCAGCCGGTCCCGGGCCTGGACAGCGCAGCGGACGGCAGCGGCGCCACCGCGACGCCCTCCCACGGCGGGTCGGCCGCGGTGCAGGCTGCGGCGGGGAGCGCCTCGGTCAGCGGCCGGGTGGTCGACATGGACGGCACCATCGTGTCTCAGGCTGCGGTGACGCTGATCAGCCCGTCGGGCCTCCAGCTCGGTGCGACCACCGTGGCCGACGACGGCCGGTACGCGTTCGACGTTCCGGCCAGCGGCAGCTGTGTGCTGGTCGGTTCGGCCGCCGGGCATCAGCCGCAGGCCGCCTTGATCAACGTCGGCACCGGGCCGGTGTCGTACAACCTGACGCTTTCCCCCATCGCGGGTCTGCACGGAACCGTGCGGGCCGCGGGGGCGCCGGTCGCGGGCGCCCAGGTGGTCGCCACCGATGCGCGCGGCATGGTGACCGGATCCATCCTCACCGGCGCGGACGGCGGCTACCGCTTCACCGACCTGCCCCCGGGCGACTACGTGCTGACGGTCGGCGCGATCGGACACCAGCCGGCAGCCACCGCGATCGCGGTTAGCGGCAGCTCGCCGACCGTGCAGGACGTGACGCTCAACCAGGCGGCCACGCTGCGCGGGTAGATCCGCGGTCTGGACGGGCGCCCGCTCAACGACGCACGGGTCACGCTCACCGACCCGGCCTGGCAAAGTCGTCGCGGAACACACCACAAGCGAGGACGGCGCCTACGCCTTCACCGACCTGACCGGCCACAAGTACACGATCATCGCCAGCGGTTACGCGTCAGTGGCCACCGCGGTCCAACTCGGCACCGACGACCGGAGCGACTTCGACGTCTACCTCCGTCACTCAGCTTGATCCCTGACGCGTGGCGGCGGCGCATTACTGCGCCGCCGCCCCCTCACAACCGTGTGTCTGGTTCAATGCCGCACACGGCTCAGGTGTGCAACCAGTCCGTGCCGTCACAGGCGCGAATCCATCGACGCCCACCTGACCATCGTTTTCGCCGCCCTCGCCGTCACCCGGTCCGCTCCCACTCGACCTTCGAGACGCTCCCGCCCTCATCAAGTAGCCAGAACGAGGTACGCACCAACCTGATAAAAGCCAGGTGATACGCCACCCAGTCCTGAGCTTTGCATGGATTCCAGCCTTTGCGTGAGTGCCTGCTAGCGCTAGTCGCGGCGGCAGACGAGCCGCGAACGGCGGAGGAGCGTGCGCACCGCGGATCCCGTCTTATCAACCAGCGCCCGCAGGGAGTCCGGGCGGCGGCGCACGACGACTAGGCCCGCGATCACGAGGACGCTGGCGATCAGCCCGGCCACCCCGGCGACGTGGCCGATCTCGCGCAGCGAGTCGGCGGCCAGGGTGCCCGCGAACAGCGCGGCCGCCAGCCAC
>DASXJI010000491.1:0-12987 GCA_036497495.1 Mycobacterium sp. | reverse complement strand
ACCCGTGGCTACCTCCGGATTGACGACGACAATCAGGCGACCGCCGACTTGGCCGGCTCGCTGGGCTTCGTCCTGCACCACCGCGCGCGATACGTCACGCCAACCACGTAGGGTCGTCGCCATGCCCGATGGCATGCTGCGGATAGCCACCTGGAACGTGAACTCGATTCGCACCCGGCTGGATCGTGTGCTCGATTGGCTGGAGCGCGCCGAGGTCGACGTGCTCGCCATGCAGGAGACCAAGTGCTCCGACCAGCAGTTCCCCGCAATGCCGTTCCTGGAGCGAGGCTACGAGACGGCGCACTGCGGCTTCAATCAGTGGAACGGAGTGGCGATCGCATCGCGTGTCGGCCTGGATAACGTCGAAGTGGGCTTCGACGGCCAACCCACCTGGAGCAGCAAGCCGGAGGTCGCCGCCGCTGCCGAAGCCCGCGCGCTGGCCGCCACCTGTGCCGGAGTGCGGGTGTGGAGTTTGTACGTGCCCAACGGCCGCGCCCTGGACGACCCGCACTACACATACAAACTGAATTGGCTTGCTGCGCTGCGTGATACCGCGTCTGGCTGGCTGCGCGACGATCCATCGGCGCAGATTGCATTGGTCGGTGACTGGAATATCGCGCCTACCGACGAGGACATCTGGAGCGTCGAATTCTTCGAGGGCGCAACTCACGTCTCCAAACCGGAGCGCAAAGCGTTCGATGCGATCGTCGATGCCCAATTCTCAGACGTGGTAAGGCCTTTCACCCCTGGCCCGGGCGTCTACACGTATTGGGACTACACCCAGTTGCGGTTCCCGAAGAAACAGGGGATGCGCATTGACTTCATCCTCGGCTCCCCCGGATTCGCCGGCAGGGTTGCCGACGCGCAGATCGTTCGTGAGGAGCGCAAAGGCAAGGCACCAAGCGATCACGCCCCGGTTGTGGTGGATTTGCGCGGAGATTGAGGTGTGTAAAAACTGCGCTGCGGGTATTCATCTCCTGTTCATTTGCCAATCAAAGTCATAGGATTACCCGGTGCTGCGCAGTATCGTGACGGTTCGATGAACCCTACGATTGTGCGTGTATACGACCGCCGCCGATGTGGCCTGCAGCGGGTGTCCGATTCACGGCCTCAAGAACCGACTAGCAGGGAGTGATCATGGGTGTCGTTGACGGCGCCGTACACAATGTAAGTCGAACGGTCAGTCGCGCCGCCTCAGCGACAACCGCGGCCGCGGGCGCAGTGGGTGGTGCCGCGGTCAACGGCGTCGTCGGCGCCGTGACCGGTGCCGCGGTGGGTGTGCAGAAAGGCATCGACAAGGGCAGCCACTCGACGCCTGCGGCCGCGTTGACATTGGGCGCAATCGGTGTCGCCGGACTCGTCGAGTGGCCGCTGTTGCTGGCTGTCGGCGGCGGTGCGCTGTTGCTGCGCCGGCTGAACAACTCGCACAACGACGGCCCGCAGATCGCGTCGGTCACGTCAGTGAAGCCGGCTCCCGCCAAGGCGACCAGTTCCGCCAGGCCGCGCAAGACGCCGGCCAAGCGGACTCCGGCGCGGCAGTCCAGCGGAACCCAGTCACGTACCCGGCGTTGATTCCTGCGAGTAAGTAGCTTCGGATTGGTGCGAGCATCCTTCCCGCTGCGCGCGGTAACGCTGGGCCTGCAGGCGACCTCTGCGCTCGTTGGCGCCAGCGTGCAAACCGCGGCAAGCGCCGCAGGATCATTGGGTTCGGTGGCCTCGACGGGCATGTCGATGGCCGTCATTCCCGTTCGCGAAGGCGTCAAGGCACTCTCGGAAGGGCTGCCCGCACCCACGCTGACCAGGCATAGCTGGCGCGGTAAGGGCCGCGCGTGGGTGGAGGTCCGCGGCCTCGACGGCCCGGACGGCGCCGAACTCGGGCGCTTGGTGGTCGACACCGTCCGCGCGCGCTCGGGGGTCAAGTCGGTCAGCGTGAATCGGCCGCTGTCGCGGATCGTAGTCACTCTCAACCACGACCAGATCTCGCTGCGTGACTTGTGCCGCGACGTCGAAGAGGCCGAAAAGCGTTGGCGTGCAAGCGCTAGTGTCGATCCACGGCGTAACGACACCCGTCCGAAGCCACTGCCGGGCGACGGTCTACTGCTGGCCACCAACGCATTAGGGGTCGGCGCCACCGCCGTCGGTTTGAGCGCCGCCGTCGCGGGGCGGGTGCTGCGCTGGCCACGCCGGTTCAGCGGCGTCGAGGCGATGGTGGTGGCGGTCGACTACCAGCCACGACTGCGCCGCCTGCTCGAGGATCGCATCGGGACGTCGGCGACGGACGCGGTGCTGTCGGTCGCGATGGTGACGGCGCACGTCCTTGAGCTGTCGCCGGCGTCGCTGGCCGTCGACCTGGCAATGGAGACGTTGAAAGCCGCCGAATACCATGCCGAGGCGCAGGCCTGGCGTCGTCACGAACCGGCACTCGCCCGCCACGCCGAGCACCCGGAGGTCCACCCCCCGTCGCGCCCGGTGCCCCCGCCGGAAGGACCGGTCGAGCACCACGCACGGCGCAGCGCGTGGGTTCAGGTGCTCGGTACCGCGGCCATCGGGGCCTTCACCCGCGACCCCGAGATGGCCACGACTGCCACGTTGGTCACCACCCCGAAGGCGACCCGCACCACACGCGAGTCCTTCGCCGCAGCGCTCGGTCAAGGGCTGGCCGAGCAACATGCGGTGCTGGCGCTACATCCGGAAAAACTGCGATGGCTGGACCGGGTCGACGCACTGCTAGTCGATCCGCGGGTGTTGTGCACCAACACGCTGCGAGTGGTCCGCGTCCGCGGGGCCGACGAGGACGAGATGTCACCCGCCTGGAACCGCGCCCAGTTGCTGCTGGAGAAGAAGGGCCTGCGCGTGGGCTGGCATCCGGTTCCCGGCCTGTCCGGCAAGGGATCTGACGTCGTCGAAGCGCTAATCGGCCCGACGCACGACCCACTGGCCTCGGCGGTGCTGGCCGAGGCGCGACGGGCCGGCCTGGAATTGGTCTCCGTCGGCGTCGACGATCTCCGCGAGTTGCAGCCCGCTTTCGACGAGCTCAGGCCATTGCAGAGGGCATCCATCGACACTGCGCTCGCCGCGGCGTTGACCGATCTGCAGCAATCGGGCCGCACCGTGGCGGCCGTGTCTTCGGCTGCTGCACAAGCACTTTCGTCGGCCGATGTCGGGCTGGGCCTGATGCCCAATTCCGACGGGGAGCCGCCGCCTTGGACGGCCGATTTGATCCTGAGCGACCTCGACGGCGTGTGGCGGCTGCTGCACGCCGTTCCGGCGGCCAAATCGGCGAGCCGACGTGGGATCGAGATCGCAACCGGCGCGACGGCATTGGGCGCGCTGCTGATGGTGCCCGGTGTACGCGGGCGCGGGCCGGGCCCGGTGACGACGGGCGCGGCCGCCGGTCTGCTGTCGGGCTATCTGATGGCCCGCCGGGTGCTGCGGACACCGGCCCCGCTGCCGGCTCCGATGCACGAGTGGCACGCCATGTCGATCGAGCAGGTCCGCAAGATGTTGCCGCCACCGGACGCCGAGCAGGCAGTGGAGCCGCGGCACGGCATCGCCAGCCGGGCAATGGAAACCGCCCAGCGCGGTGCTGAGCTGACCGGGCGTCCCCGGCGGGCGGTCTGGCAATTCGCCAAGGCGGTGCGTGCCGAACTGTCCGACCCGCTGACCCCGGTGCTCGCTCTCGGCTCGGCGGCCAGCGCGGTGCTGGGCTCGCCGGTCGACGCGGTGCTGGTCGGATCGGTGCTCACCGGAAATTCGATGCTGGCGGCCAGCCAGCGGTTGCGCGCCGAAAGCCGTTTGAACGAGTTACTGGCTCAACAGATTCCACCCGCCCGGAAAGTGACGTTCGCCCCGGACGGGTCGCGGGTCTACACCGATGTGAAGGCCGCGCAACTGCGGCCCGGCGATGTGATCGAGGTGCGCACCCACGAAGTGGTGCCCGCCGACGCGCGGCTGATCGAGGAAGAGGACCTCGAGGTCGACGAATCCACGCTCACCGGTGAGTCGCTGCCGGTGGAGAAGCAGGTCGAGCCCACACCGGGCGCCGAACTGGCCGAGCGCCGCAGCATGCTCTACGCCGGAACCACGATCGTGGCGGGCACCGCGGTGGCGCTGGTGACCGCCGTCGGCGCCGACACCCAGGCGCGCCGCGCCGCCGAGCTGGTATCCAGCGAGCTTCCCCAGATCGGACTCGAACATCAGCTCAGCCAACTGACCAACCGGGCCTTCCCGGTCAGTGCGACCGGCGGGCTACTCGTCAGTGGCCTTGGCCTGTTGCGCAGCAAGGGTATCCGTGAAGCCGTGTCCAGCGGCATCGCGATCACGGTGGCGGCGGTGCCGGAGGGGATGCCGCTGGTGGCGACCCTCGCCCAGGCGGCCTCGGCTCGACGGCTGACGAATTACGGTGCGCTGGTTCGCGTCCCGCGATCGGTGGAGGCGTTGGGCCGCATCGAGGTGGTGTGCTTCGACAAGACCGGGACGCTGTCCGAAAACCGTCTGCGGGTATCGCAGGTGCATCCCGCGGCGAGCTATTCACGCGAAGACGTGTTGCGCTGCGCGGCGCTCGCCGCACCCGACGCCAACGGCGGACCGCAGTTGCACGCGACCGACCGCGCGATCATCGAGGCCGCGCAGTCGGTCAACGGCTCGAACCCGGCAGCCGACGCCGACGCGCATCTACCGTTCCGGTCGGGCCGGTCGTTCTCGGCGTCGGTGTTCGGCAACGAGCTGACCGTCAAGGGCGCACCCGAAGTCGTTCTGGCCGCGTGCAACGACGTCGGGCCGGACATCGACAACACCGTGCGTCAGCTGGCGGCCGAGGGGCTGCGGGTGATCGCCGTCGCGCGCCGAAGGCTGACGCCACAGCAGGCGCAGCTGGTGGCGGAGGACGAAGACACCATCGCCGACCTGGCCGGGGGCGAGCTGACTTTCGTGGGTTTCCTCGGGCTTTCCGACACGCCGCGGGCCGAGGCGCCCGCTCTGCTGGCGGGGCTCGCTGAGCGCGAGATCGGCATTCGGCTGATCACCGGAGACCACCCCATCACCGCCACGGCGATCGCGCGGGAACTGGGGATGTCGGTGACGGTGGCCGAGGTCATCAGCGGGGCTGAGTGGGATGCCTTGTCGCGCAAGGATCAGGAGCATGCGGTCACCGAGCGGGTGATCTTCGCCCGGATGTCGCCGGAGAACAAGGTGCAAGTCGTCCAGACGCTGGAACGCGTCGGCAAGGTTTGCGCCATGGTCGGCGATGGCTCCAACGACGCCGCAGCGATCCGGGCGGCGACCGTCGGCATCGGCGTCGTCGCCCGCGGCAGCGATTCGTCGAGTGTTTCGGCTGACGTGGTGCTGGTCGACGCGCGCATCGAGGCGCTGCTCACCGCGATCGAGGAAGGCCGCGAGCTGTGGCGGCGGGTTCAGGCGGCGGTGTCGGTGCTGCTAGGCGGCAACGCCGGCGAGGTCGCGTTCGCGATCATCGGCGCCGCGATCACCGGAAATTCCCCGCTCAACACCCGGCAACTGTTGCTGGTTAACATCTTCACCGACGCGCTGCCTGCCGCGGCCTTGGCGGTCAGCAAGCCCAGCGGACCGGTGCAGACCGAAGGACGCGGCCCCGACGAGCATGCGCTGTGGCGCGCCGTCGCCATCCGCGGCGCCACCACCGCGGCGGCGGCGACGGCCGCGTGGGCGATGGCCGGGGTCACCGGACGGCCGCAACGGGCCTCGACGGTGGCACTGGTCGCCCTGGTGTCAGCGCAGCTGGGTCAGACGCTGCTCGAGTCGCGCACTCCGCTGGTGGTGTTGACTGCGGGCGGCTCGCTGGCCGTGATGGGAACCCTGATCAGCATCCCCGGCGTCAGCCAACTGCTTGGCTGTACCCCGCTGGGCCCGCTCGCCTGGGGGCAGGCGCTGGGCTCAGCCGGGGCTGCGACCGCCGCGATGGCCGTCGCGAGCCGCGCGTTCGCAGATAAGCGCCCCTTGGAGCTGGAGGCCGCTGATCCGACTCCGACCGAGTCGCCACGACCTCCACAGCGCCCACGCGCCACAGAACGGCGTACAACTGGATCAAAGGAACGGTCAGAAGGCCAGCCACAGCTCCGCCTAGTGGGTCGGCGAGAGAATCGGTCGTCGACATAACCCCGAGGGTGACTGCATCACCAGTCACAATGGCAACGCTGAAGTTACTGAAAGGCAAATGATGGCCGAAAAGAACGCGCGGCGCGAAACCTCCCAGGCAGAAGCAGTCGCCCATATCCGGGAAGGCGAGACTTTCGCCATCAACCTGCCGGTTATCGGGCAGGTCGAAATTCCACGGCCCGAAGCGCTGGCCTATTACGGCGGTTTAGCGTCTCTAGCTGCATTAGAGCTGATCGACTGGCCGGTCGCCCTGGTCATCGCGGCGGGCCACCTGCTGGCCAGCAACCACCACAACAAGCTGCTCGAGGAGCTCGGCGAGGCCATCGAGGACGCGGATTAGCCCTCAGCTCGCGTCGTCCTGCAGCACTTGGCGTGCTGCCTCGACGTCGTGGTGGATCGGCATGCACATCAGCTCGGCCACCCGGTACATGAAGCTATTCGGCGCCAAAACAATCAGGATCGCATTGTCCGCGAGTAGGCGATCCAAAGCCGAGAACCCGGCACTGTCCAGATATCTGATGTGGCTGAGCTGAAGGATGACCGGTCGTGCCCCGGGCAGTTCCTCCACCGATCGGGCGAATGCGCGGACGTTCGACGCGTCGACCTCGCCGGTCACCGTCACCTCGGCGGGTGTCGACCCGTCGCCGTTTTCTGCGACCTGCAGCCGAAATTCCGCGCTGCTCACGATTTCACCCCCTCCACCAGACCGGACTCGGGAAGAACCGCGCGCTCAAAGCTCAGCGTTATTCGCGTGCCACCCGGAGTTCGCGACGTCTTCACCTCGTCGGCGAGGCCGTTGATCATCGTCAGGCCGCGGCCGCGCTGCTGGCTGCGTTGGCTGGCCGACGAATCACCGCACCATTGACCGGCGTCGCTGATCGTCGCGGTGACCGTGTGACCGCGGACAAACGCTTCGATAGAGACCGTCTTGGTGGCGTCGCCGCCACTGCCGTGCTCAATCGCGTTGGTCACCGCCTCCCCCACGGCCAACAAGATGTCGGATTCGCGCTGTGGGTGCACGTCTACGCCGGAAATCCAGTCGCGCAACCGATGTCGCGCCTCGGCGATGTAGTCCAGCGAGGCCGGAACCGCGGTGGCGAAACTGTGGGCCGAGCTGTGGCACGGGCGCAGCGCCAGCACCACGACGTCGTCGGTGTAACCGCCGGGCGGAGCCATCCGTTCGAGCAGTTCGTCGCACAGACCCCCGACCGGAAGATCGGCGCGGTATGCGGCCGCACCCTGCAGCCGGGCGAATCCCTCATCGAGCGTCTCTCCTGGCCGCCCGATCAACCCGTCGGTGTACAGCAGGATCAGGCTGCCCGGCGCCAATTCGTGGACGGCGGTGTTCTGTTCGAGCGGGGTTTCCCAGGCGGCCACCGGTGGGCGCCGGCCGGCGGACAAAAACACCGGCGGTTGGTCCGGCGTCACCAGCAGCGGATAGGGATGTCCCGCACAGGAATAGCTGACGCGGGCAGTGCCGTCTCCGGTTTCCAAATCGATCACCGCGTAGCTGACCGTCGCGCAGCGCGCACCCGGCACCGTCGCCGCGTATCGGTCCAACGAGGTCAGCACCGCACCCGGGTCGGCGTCGGTCAGCGCGCTGGCCGCCACCGCCGCCCGCAACCTGCTCATCGCGATTGCGGCGGGCAGGCCATGCCCGACGACGTCGCCGACGGAGATTGCAACCTGGCCCTGATGTGCCAGCGGAACCACGAGATACCAGTCACCACCGACGCGCATCGACTCACCGCCGGGTTGGTAGACCGCGGCGACAACCGCCGCGGTAGACCCGTGGTCGAGATCGAGCAGATGGTCCTGGAAGTCCACGGCGATCCGATGCTCCCGCTGCGCGTTGCGGATCCGGTCGGCAGTCGACTGGGTGATCTTGGCAACCTGTGCGGCCCAATCGAGTTCAGCGGGATCGAATTCTCGCGGCGTCGGCCAGAGCATCCCGAGCGAGCCGATGACCTTTCCGTCCAGACCGCGCAATGGCTGGCTGATGCACGACCGCACCGCGTCGTGCGTTTCGGTCACCACATGCCCGTAGCGCGAGCCGAGACTGAGTGTGTCCGTGATGATCATCGGTTGACCGGTTCTGATGACGTCGACGGGCACGATCGGGGTGTCCATCGACACGACGTGGTAGCGATCGCGTATCTCGCCTGGCACCGCGGCGCTGTATTGGAATCGGAGGGTTTTGGATTCGGCGTCGAGCAACCCCAGACAGATGATCGGAGACTCACCGGAGGGGTACGCAGCACCCTGCAGCGCATCGACGATCGCAACACTGGATTCGGCGGCCTGCAGAGCCGCATCGAGCTGCGCGAAATTCAAGGCCTCCTGCGCCCGAGCGTCGCTGGATCGCCTACTGGCGCGTTCGCGCGCGGCAGCCGACAGCCGCGCCGCGACACGATCGATTAAATCCTGTGAGCTAAACGGTTTTGGCAGGTAGTCGTCGGCCCCGCTGGAGAAACCCTCGCTGACGGCTTCGGCGCCCGCCCGCGCGGACAGCATCACCACCGGTGTGGCCGCCAGCGCCGGGTCGGCGCGAATGGCAGCGACGAATTCAAAGCCGTTGAGCCGCGGCATCATCACGTCGGTCACAACCGCATTCGGGCGAAGTCTACGAACGGCTTCTATGCCCTCTTGGCCGTCGGCAACGAGCACCGTTCTCCAATGCGCCGACAGTGCTCGATCCAAATGCGTTCGCATATCAGCGTTGTCGTCGGCGATCAGTACCAGCTCGCGTCCGTCGGACACGGGCGCGACGTCCTGCGACGACGTCACCAGCGGCGTCACCCACTGGTCCGCCTCGACGACGTACGGGTTGTCCAGCAGCGCAGCGGGCGAATGGTCGACCGGCCTGCCGTCCACCGACCGCGGCAACCGGATCGTGACCGTCGTGCCGCGCTCAAGTTCGCTGGCGAATTCGACGCTTCCGTGTTGGAGGTCGACGAGCCCGCGCACCAATGACAGCCCGATACCGGTGCCTTCGATGCTGCGCCCGTGCGCACTCTCGGCGCGAAAGAAACGCTCGCCCAGTCGCTTCAGGTCCGCCTCGGCGATGCCGACGCCGGTGTCGCGGATCATGATGCGGCAGAACGACGAATCGCTGTGCACAGTGACCGTGATCGAGCCCATCAGCGTGTATTTCACCGCGTTGGACAGCAAATTGAGCATGATGGTCTCCCACATGCCCGGATCTACGTCGGCCACCGCCTGACGGCAATCCAGCACCAACTCGAGCCCGGCCCGCTGACACAGTTCGGAGAACGACGACGCGATCTCCGACGTCAATGCGCCGACATCGGTGCACAGCAAGGCGGCGGTGGCGCGCCCGACTTCGATCCGGGAGAAGTCCAGCAACGAATCAACCAGTCGTTGCAGGCGTCCCGCGTTACGCCGCGCGGTAGTCAGCCGATTCGTCAGAGGGCTGTCCGGGCCACTCTCGGACAACGCATCGTCGAGCGGCCCCAGCAGCAGCGTGAGCGGGGTGCGGAACTCGTGGCTCACGTTCGTCAGGAATGCCGTCTTCGCGTGGTCGAGTTCGGCGAGCGCATCCGCCCGCTGCCGCTGCTGCTCGTAGGACACCGCCGACGCCATCGCCGAGGACAACTGGTCGGCAAGCAACTGACAAAAGCCGATGTACTGCTCGTCCAACGGGCAGAGCGGATTGGTTCCGACCAGCAGAGCCCCCGCGGCCGGTCCCTCGCCCAACGGCAGTAGCAGCGCCAGGTCGGGACAATCGTCGGCCAATACATCGTGAAGGCCGTCAATCCTTGCTGCCACGCCTTCGATGACCTGCGTCTCCGACCTGGTCCGAGGCACCCGGTCGGATTTGGTCAGTTTGGCCAACGTTCTCGGCAATAACGGCAGCACCGAGCGCGTCGCTCCGCGAAGGGTCGCCTCACCCGTCACGGGATCACCGATGTAGGCCGCGACGAACGGCACATCGGCGGGTTGCTCGGCGCACACCTTGACCGTTGCATTCGCCGCATCGTCAATCGTGTTGGTATCCATCACAGCCGAGGCCACTGCATTGAGGAGATACAGCCGGCGCTCACTCAGCACGCGTTCGGTGGTTTCGAAAGATGGACAGAAGATCCCGTAGGTCTTACCGTCGTCGCCGATGAGCGGACTGTAGGTGAAGGTGAAATATCGTTCCCGGCGGCGGCCTGCGGTCACCATCGGCAGCATCAGGTCGTGCGACCAGGTTGCTTCGCCGGTCGCGATGACGCTGGCGAGCATCGGGCTGATCGGCTGCCAGATATCCCACCAGGCGTACTGGCCCCGTTGACCCAACGCCTCCGGGTGCCGGTCACCGAGGATCGCGATGTAGGCGTCGTTGTACATCAAGAACAGATCCTCGGCGCCCAGCCACAACACGATCGGAAAGCGCGACGTCAACACCACCGCAACGGCGGACCGCAGTTCGGGCTGCCATGACTGAGGTGAGCCGAGAGGATGAGCGGTCCAATCGAATTCAGCGAACTGGCGGCCCATTTGCCCGCCGAGCGCTACGGCCGCGGCGAGGTCAGGCGGCAGATCCTTGGGATCGCGTGGCCAGCCGCGGCGCTGCTCTCCGCTCACGACCCCTGCTCGGAATCACGGCCTTCCAGTGCATCGGACAAGGTCGGATAGAGGTCCAGCAGGCTATCAAGATTCGTCACCTCGATCGGGCGAACAACCAGGCCGTTATCGGCGACCAACCGAACGGACGTCCCGGCCCGCACACCTTGCTTGTGACAATCCAGCACAGCGTTCAGACCGGCACTGCCGAAATACGTCACGCCCTGCAAATCGAGGATCAGCAATCGAGACCCTTGGCTTTCGGCCTGTTGCAGCGCGGACTCCAACTGCGACCGCAACTCGCCGGCTGTACTGGAATCGATCTCCCCGGTGGCATGCACCAGCACCGCCTCCGGTCGAACCTCGGACTCGACCACTAGCAATTCCATCGCGTTCACCCGCTTCGATGCACTCAAGTCGTAAGCCTGGGACCACGGGTATTGGTCCAGCCCGCTGGACGGCAACGTCGACCCGACCTGCCGACCACCGCTGGGACGAGCCTATCTGGCAGCGCGCTTACGTGGTGGGTTCGTCCGGAATACGCTGATGCACTGTTAACAGCAGATGGTCGAAGGTGGCTTGGATTTCCGCCGACGGCGGTGGCAGCGTGGCGTTTTCGGTGATGAGTTGCTTGGCCAGCGAACGCAGCTTGGTGTTGGTCTGCTGCGATCGCCACCGCAGCACGCCGAAGGCCTGTTCCGGGCTGACCCGGTACATCGCCATCAGCAGGCCTTTGGCCTGCTCGACCAACGCGCGCGCCTCGAATAGATCGGGCAGGGCCTCGTCGAGGGCCACTTGGCGGGTCTCGACGATGGTCGCGGTGAGGTCGAGATAGTAACCGGCGGTACCCAGCACTGCGCCAGTCTCGTCGGACATCCGATCGGCCACCACGATCGCCTCGTGCACAGTACCGGCGGTGTCGACGAAACGGTGACGGCTGGAGAACGAGCCCTGGGACAACAGTGCCCGATCGAGCAGGTCCTGAACATGACCGCGGTCGTCGGGATGCTTGTGGGAGAGCAGCAACTCCGTCGTGGGCTCGACGGTCCCGGGTTCGTAGCCGTGCATCCGGGCCAGCTCGTCCGACCACTCCCAGCGCTGGCCGACGAACCAGAATCGGAATGCCCCTACACCTGGTTTCTCGTGATCGACAGCTGGCCACCGGGCTGGCCAAGCATCGATCCCGATGCTTGTTCCGGCCACCTCCCGCACACCGCATATCTTCCCACCCATAACACGGCTTGCCTACCGATTAGGCCTGACCTGATTGGGTAGCCGTCCCCTCGGCGGGACCGTAAATTTCCGCACCCCCGCACAGCGCCCCCCCGGCTGCGCTAGCGTGGGAGCGTAATAGATACGCGGGAGCGCACACCCGGTGCGCTGAGAGGACGGCTCGGGGCCGTCGACCGTAAGAACCTGATCGGGTAATGCCGACGTAGGGAGACGAGAAATGACCGATTTAGCAGTCGAACCGACCGTGACCACCGGGCCGATCGCCGGCAGTCAGAAGGTCTATCGGGACCTAGAGGTGACCGCCGACGGGGCCGCCGCCAAAGTCCCGTTCCGCCGGGTCAATCTATCCAACGGCGAACACCTCGACCTCTACGACACCTCCGGCCCCTACACCGACGCCGACGCGGTGATCGACGTGACGGCCGGCCTGCCGCCGCGCCCGGGTGTGGTTCGCGACCGTGGCACCCAGCTGCAGCGGGCCCGCGCCGGCGAGATCACCGCAGAAATGGCCTACATCGCCGCACGCGAGCAGATGCCGGCGGACCTGGTCCGCGACGAGGTTGCCCGCGGCCGTGCGGTGATCCCGGCCAATCACAACCACCCCGAGAGCGAGCCGATGATCATCGGCAAGGCGTTCGCGGTGAAGGTCAACGCGAACATCGGCAACTCGGCGGTGACGTCGTCGATCGCCGAAGAGGTCGACAAGATGGTGTGGGCCACCCGCTGGGGCGCGGACACCATCATGGATTTGTCCACCGGCAAGGACATTCACGCCACCCGCGAATGGATCCTGCGCAACTCACCGGTGCCGGTCGGCACTGTGCCGATCTATCAGGCGCTGGAGAAAGTCAACAGCGACCCGACGCTGCTGACGTGGGAGATGTACCGCAACACCGTGATCGAGCAGTGCGAGCAAGGCGTGGACTACATGACCGTGCACGCCGGGGTGTTGCTGCGGTACGTGCCACTGACCGCCAAGCGGGTGACCGGCATCGTGTCGCGAGGTGGTTCGATCATGGCCGCCTGGTGCCTGGCCCACCATCAGGAGTCGTT
>DASXJI010000490.1:0-12928 GCA_036497495.1 Mycobacterium sp. | reverse complement strand
GACTGATGACGTGACACGCTTCAAAAAGCTGCTGAACTGCGGTTATGCAGCGAAGCTTAGCAAGCTCCCGCGACACGCCAAAGTCTTGTCAAAGTAGGTAGGGCGTGTCTTGACAAACGAGCACCCATTGTTTGACAACATTGTTAGCTGCCCTCACTTTTGTAGCGCAAAATCGCAGGTCAACGACGGAATCCCCGGACCGCCCGACGGCGGGTTGTCGAAGTTGTCGAGTTCAGCACCGTGGCGACAGACCGGAGGCTGCCTCTTCGGGTGGCGCCAGTGCCGGGGGAGGCGATCGACTCCTGACTCGAGAGGGTCCGGGCGGCGACGGGTGTGTCGGCGAGCATCGTCGAAAGCTAGGACTCTCAGTGTTTACTACGGCACCGCGCTGCAGCTCGACCCCGATGATCAGGATTACGTATTTCGCCACCCTGGACAGGGGCGGGAACCTGGAAGCCTTCGCAAAGGCGATCAGTCAGTTCGGCTGAGGGGGACCGCAGGTGTGGCGTCGCGGGCGCCGGTTGAGCCGCGGCGGCACCGCGGTCTGGGCTAACGCGGGGCAGCCCGAGGAAGTCTGTCGGTCGCGGTGCCACACCCAATGTCGTTGTCTGCCTGGCTGATTGCCGAGCCACGGGGATGTAACCGAGTTGAGGAAATCATGGACCAATACGACAGCTTACGCGAGGCGCGACTTGCGCGGATCTCGCGGCGGAGGGGTTTGTGGAGGCCGTAGCCGTCAGCCGTAGGTGAAGGAGTAGGCCTGCAATCCCCGGGAGAGTGCTACCTCGAGGTGTCCGGTCGCGCCGGTGTCGTTGGAGACGATGTGATGCATATTGGGTGGTCCTGCGACGGGGATGCGTGAAGTCTGCCCTTCTCTGGTCACAGTCAGTGTGCCGGTACCGCCGACGACCAGGTATACGTTGCGGGCGTGGTAGTTCAGCGCGATGGTGGCGTCGTCGTCCTCTGCCGTTGCGCTTTGTTGGTCCAGGGTCCATCGGCCGCGGAGCGCGAATGAGTCGTTGGGGAGTTGGGCGGGATAGTCGAACGTGGCGGTGCCCTGATCGTAGGCGCCCTGGCCGCGATAGTTGACTGCCTTCTGGGCGCCCAGGTAGGTCTCCGGGGTCAGCGTTGAGGTCGGCGTTGTGTCGGGCGTATCGACAGCCGGCGGCAGGCCGACGTTGCTGGCTGCCTGCGAAAGCAGTTGCCGGATAAGGTGTTCGGTGACGTCGTAGTCGCCTTCGCCGAACTTGATGTGACGGACGGTGCCGTTGGCGTCGATGAGGTAATGGGCTGGCCAATACTGGTTGCGGTAGTTGGTCCAGGTCGCATAGTCGTTGTCCATCGCGACGGGGTAGGTGATCCCGAGCTCTGCGGCGGCGGTGGCGACGTTACTGCGGTTGTGCTCGAAGGCGTACTCCGGTGTGTGGACCCCGATAACGTCGAATCCCTTGTCGCGGTATGCGTTGTACCAGCCGACGACGTGGGGGATGCTGCGCTGGCAGTTGATACACGAGTAGGCCCAGAAGTCGATCAGCACTACCTTGCCGTGTAGCTGCTTCAGGTCGACCGGCGTTCCACCGGGGGTGTTGAGCCATTGGGCGATCCCTTTGATGTCCGGTGTGGTGCCGCAGTTTTCGAGCTCGGTCGCGCCGTCCGTGCAATTGGACAACGCCGCGTTCTGGTCATTGGCTGCGCCGCCCAGGTTGAGCTGCCGGCGGACCTGGTCCGTGCCGCCAAGTTTGTGTTGGAAGGACGTGGTGTAGTCAGGGATTGCCCGTTGCAGGGTCGCGGGCAGGTTGAACACCAGCGCGACGGCTAACAGGATCGTGACGACGCCCGCGGCGATGCGGATCTCACGTTGGCGACGCCGAAAGGCGCGCACTCGCTCGGCCACCCGGCGACCGGCGAGGGCGAAGACCAGCAGCGGCATTACGGCGCCTACAGCGAATGATGCTGTCAACGCGATGGTGGGCAATCCGATCGAGCCGGTTGCGCCGGCTAGGACGATGGCGGCCAGCACTGGTCCTGCACACGGCACATACAGCACACCGAGCGCGAGTCCGAGCCCGAAACCGCTACTGCCCGAGCCGAACTGCTTTTGTGGGAGCAGGGAGAACGGCTTCTCCAGCAGCGCCTCAACGGACGGGAAGATCAATCCCACGCCAATCGCGACGAGCGCGACTAATGCCAACCACCGGATGGCATCCTGCGGCAGGTGCAGCAGCGACAGTAACGCCGATCCGGCCAAGGTGACAGTGCTGAAACTGACAACCAGACCAGCGATCACGAGATATGGCCGCAGCGACTCGGCGCGTGAGGGTTTGGCCGGCAGCAGGTCGACTGTGCCTGCCGCAGCAGAGGTTCCGGCTGTGGCCCGAGCGCTTTGCGCGCCTGAGATGAGGATCACCGGGAGCACCGGCAAGATGCACGGCGAGATGCCGGTGATCAGGCCGCCGACAAGGCCGATCGCCATGAGTGTCAACATTGTGGTAGGTGCGCCCTCTCTTAGTTAGATCGATCCGAATAGCATTGACTGGCATCGTCGTTGAGTTGTTGGCATGGCACATGCCGGCGGCGTCGCGTGCTGCCGTTGCAGTGTTGCGGTGACCGGTCTCCACCTCAGCTGCTACCCGCGGCGACGAGGACGGGTTGTTCGCGATACAGATCCGGGTATTGATGCATGAGGTTGTCGAGCTTGGGCATGTCGTTGATGGCGACATAGGGAAAGGTCGGGTGGGAATTCAGGAAATCTTGATGATGTGCCTCGGCAGGCACGAATCCACTGGCGTTCTCGATGCGGGTGACGATCGGGGCGCCGAAGACTTTGGCGCCGTTGAGCTCAGCGATGTAGGACTCGGCGATCCTTTTCTGCGTGTCATTCTGCGGGAAGATGGCCGACCGGTATTGAGCCCCTGCGTCTGGGCCCTGCCGGTCGAGTTGGGTCGGGTCGTGCACGACGGAGAAAAAGATCCGCAGCAGTTGGCCGTAGGTGATCTGGGACGGGACGTAGGTGATCTGCACCGACTCCGCGTGCCCGGTCGTGCCCGTGCTCACCAGGTCGTAGTGTGCGGTCGAGTCATTGCCACCCGCGTATCCCGACACGGCCCGGTCGACTCCTTTGACGTGCTCGAAAACACCCTGAACACCCCAAAAGCAACCACCGGCAAGCACGGCAGTCCCGCGAGCGTCCGGGGCGCCCACGGGTTCATCCACCGCGGGCCCGGGAATGTTCACCGTAGGCGCAGCGGTGCCCGCATCAGAGAACAGGCGCGTGCAGGCGGTGATTTGAAAGGTGACCGCACACAGCACCACCGCGAGCCGTATGAGGTTGATTCTCAGCGATCTACGCACGATGCTCCCCGCGGTCAGTTGTCGATTGTCGCTCTACGACCTTCAGGCTAAGCGCGACCGGCGGTCCGAATTCTTACGAATCAATGGCGTCCGAATCCCAGCCCCACACCCGGAGCTTCTTACCGAACCATGACGAATGGCGCTGACGCTGACCGGGCACCGCGCGCCGGGTTACGGTGATGGGGCTGGATCTCCCCGTCGACCAAAGGTATTGGTGAGATGGATGTGACGAGACGGCGGTTGCTGACCGCCGCAAGTGCGACCGCACTGGTAATGGTTGCGGTCAACGCGTGTGCCGCGAGCGCGATGTCGTCACCGCCTGACACGCACTTTGCTGTCACCCACACCGATGAGGAGTGGCGAACGCTTCTGACCGCAGCCCAATACGGCGTGCTGCGCGAAGCGGGCACCGAACAGCCGTACAGCAGCCCGCTCAACAACGAGCACCGTCATGGCGTATTCAGTTGTGCAGGCTGCGCGCAACCCCTCTACTCGTCGGATACCAAGTTCGAGAGCGGCACCGGTTGGCCGAGCTTTTGGAAAGCCCTGGACAACGCGGTCTTAGAGCGCCCGGACACCAGCTTGACCATGACGCGTACTGAAGTTCTCTGCAGCCGGTGCGGAAGTCATCTCGGTCACGTGTTCGACGACGGCCCGCAGCCGACCGGCCTGAGATACTGCATGAACGGGGTCGCCATGACCTTCACCACGGCTTGATCGCACGTCGTCGCGTCTACCGCGGGAGTCGTCGAAGTGGCTACCCGCCAGCAATTTTCGTCCTTCATGGGTGTTGAACTATCCACTAGTGGATGACTGGCGAGCAACTCATCGCAACCGGCGGTGTGATAGGTCCAAGAATGCGGCCACGTGCGCTCTTGCTGTGCCGCAACGTGTCCCATCTCGTCCAGCCAGCCGAAGTCGGTAGTTCCGACGCATCACTGGGAGCCGGCACGGGGAATTGGCGGGTGCCGACGTTGAGGGGCACGACGGGGACCGCCCGTGTAGCTATGACGGATCGGTCATTTATGACGTAGTCATGACGAAAGCGTCGCGGCGTCGCCAACTTCGCCATTTGCTTTGTAGCGTAAGCACTACCGACCACAGGACGCGCTATCCCGCGCGAAGCGAAAGGTGAACCACATGCGATCCACCGAGCTTAAGGGCGTAGCTCTGCTCACAATTGCTCTGGCCCTTGCGGCCTGCAGTAGCTCGAAGGAGATGCAGCCAGGGTCTGCGATGTCGCAGTCGTCCTCGGCCCCGGCGATGTCGCAGTCGACGCCCCCGCCGGCGATGTCGCAGTCGACGACCAGCACGCGGACCGGGACCTTCGAGGGACTCAACGACAAGCACGTCGCGGGGACCGCCGCTGTGTCAGACGCCCAGATCGTCCTGTCGGGCTTCTCTTCCGACGCGGGACCGGATCTGCACATCTTCCTCGCGAACGGCAGCGACGAAAATGCTGTGGCTGCGGGCAAGGAGATCGGCAGTATCGCGTTCGACAAACCGTCTCAGACGTTTTCGACCAGCGGGGTGGATGCGTCGAAATACACCACCGTCGTAATCCACTGCGATAAGGCAAAGGCCGTCTTCGGCGCCGCCACCCTGACATGAAGCTAAGGGACAAGCCCGCCTACCTCGTCGCGTCGATCATTCTCGGCGCGGCGAGGGTCGCGTTAGGCATCCTGTGGTTGCACGAAGGCATTTTCAAGTACACCGCACACTTTGGCCGCGCGGACATTCTGCTCATCGTTGGCAGTGCGAAATCCAACAGCCGGGTACCTGGGTACTTCGGTGCATTCGCCGGAGCCGTACTCGGTAGCTGGCCGGGTCTCTTCGGTTTCGCGATTCCACTACTGGAGACTGTGCTGGGTCTCGCACTGGTCATCGGGGTGCTTAGCCTCCCTGCTGCCCTGGGATCGCTACTGACGCTCATGACCTACTGGAGTTCTGATCAGCTCATCGCTCAATATCCCATCATGGGAATTTTGTCAGCGATCGTGATCACCTGGTCGGGCTGGGCCGCGCGACTCTCCGCGACATCGCTCGTAGTCGCAGCGCTGGGTCGAAAACAGCGAGCCGGACCACTCATTTCGGGCCCAGCCCGACGCTGGCTGTAGCGACCCGGCCCCGGCATCGCGCCGCGCGCTTCCCGGTATGGGCGAACCGAATCGCACCCGCTATAGGCCCGCAGGCCCTGGCGACGAAGGGGTCAATCGTGACAAGTGCACGACATCGCCTCCCTGGTGTACGCGTCTCGGGTCTAGTGTGCGGTGGTGTGAGCCGGATCCTGATTGCCGACGACGACCCCATCGTCCGGGATGTGGTGCGAAGGTATCTCGAACGTGACGGGCATGACGTGTCGATCGCGCATGACGGCAATGAAGCGCTGCAACTGCTGGGCACCGAGCGCATTGACGCCGCCGTGCTCGACGTGATGATGCCAGGTCCGGATGGAATGACGTTGTGCCGCAGCATGCGTCGCGGGGACAGCTACGCGGTGCCGGTGATCCTGCTGACGGCGCTCGGCGAAGAGGACGACCGCATCACCGGATTGGAGGCTGGAGCCGACGACTATGTGACGAAGCCGTTCAGTCCGCGTGAACTGGCGCTTCGGGTCCGATCAGTGTTGCGCCGCGCCCCATCAACGGCCGAACTGCCATCGGAACTGAGCGCCGGTCCGCTACGCGTCTTGACGGCGGCCCGCGCGGTGACCGTCGACGGCCGACCGGTCAGCTTGACCGGCCGGGAGTTCGACCTGCTGACCTTTCTGCTGACCCACACCGACACCGTGTACTCCCGCCAAGAATTGCTGAAACTGGTGTGGCAATGGAATTTCGGTGATCTATCGACGGTCACCGTGCACATCAAGCGGCTGCGCTCCAAACTCGGTGACGCCCACCGGGTTCAGACTGTCTGGGGCCGTGGCTACCTGTGGCGAGAGGAGCAGACATCAGATGCCGACCAGTGACCTGTGGGAGATCGCCGGTTGGGCACTGGCTTGCTCAATTCCGGTGGTGTTGGCCGGAGCACTGACCATCCGGCTCGCCCGGTCGTGGTCGCTGGCGGTGAGCATGGTGGCGTTGGTGCTGATTCCCGCCCTGGCCACCTTGACCGGGGTGCTTGGCGCCAGCGGCTTCATGATCACTGAAACGTTCGAGCGCACTGCGGTGGTGCTGGTTGTCGTGTCGGTCGTGACCATCCCTGCCGCGGTGCTGCTGGCGCGTTACCAGGCCCGTAGAACGGTGTGGGAACAGGAGATCCGGGATTCCGAACGGGCAGCCGAGCAGTCCCGGCGGCGTCTGGTGGCCTTCGTCAGTCACGATCTGCGCACACCGCTGGCCGGTATCCGTGCAGTAGCCGAGGCGATCGCCGACGGCTTGGTGAACCAGGACGAAGCGCGTGAGCAAGCCAAACATATTGAACAGGAATCAATCCGGCTGTCGGAGATGGTGGACGACTTGTTCGAAATGTCGAAGATCAACGCCGGGGCGGTGCAACCCGCACACGACACGGTGGCACTCGACGAGGTGGTCGACGATGTGGTGGCCGTTCATCGGATTGTCGCCGAACGGGCTGGGGTGGCGCTGCAAGTCAATCTGCCCGATGAACCCGTGCGGGTGATCGGCAGCGACCGGGCGTTGGTACGGGTGTTGTCGAACCTGGTGGCCAACGCGATCGCGCACACTCCGCACGGCGGACGAGTCAAGCTGGCACTGGGCCACGATGAGCAGGGGGCGTGGGCGCGCGTCGATGACACCGGGGTCGGTATCGACCAAGCCGATCTGCCCAGGGTGTTCGACGTCGCCTACCGCGGCTCCAACGGCCGTGTGCCACGGACTGATTCGTCGCTGCCCAGTGGGTCGGGTCTGGGGCTTGCTATCGCGGCGGGACTGGTGCAGGCCCACGGCGGCACGCTGTCGGCGCGCAACCTGGACGCTGGTGCGCGTTTCGAGGTGCGATTACCGTTGGCCGGCAACTCCTGACGGCATTTGCACGAGTTGCAGTCGTCACAGGAGCCCACTCACGGACCAGGCGCACTCGATGTGGCACGCGCGGCAACCGCTGTTGACTGAGCAGTGCTACTTCCTGGTGCGTCTGCTACCGCCGTGCCAGTCCTCCACGATGCCCGTACCCTCGGGGTCGACGCCGAAGCTCGCAAGCTGCGGCCGCTCGCGCAGGCTGCGCTTGAGCTCGGCGAAACCAGGAAAGGTGGCCAACCCGATCACGTTGTCCCAGAGCTGAACTGCCTCCTCCGGTCGAGGAAGGCGGCTGATCACCGGGCCGAAGAAGGCCACGCCGGTCGGTGGGCGGAAATGCAGGATCGGCGTCCCGACATCCTTGCCGGTCAACGTCAGCGCTTCGTCGGTCTCCGCGCGCAGCACCCCGTCCAATGTCGTGTCGTCGAGGGCGCTGACAAGCTCGACCGGCAGTCCGGCGTCCTGCAGGATCGGTTCCAGAAAGCCTCGCGAGCCTTGGTCGGTCAGTGAGTCAGGCCGACCGTCGGGCGCGCTGTCGAATATCCGTCGTCCCATGGCGAGGTACAGCGGCCCGACCGCTTCGGGCCCGTAGTCGATCCTGGCGCGCGTGGCGACCCGCAGCAGCCTGAGCCCGGCGGTGTGCCCGTCCTCGTAGCCGGCCGGAAATTGGGCGTCGTAGTCGATGTGCGCGTTGATCATTCGCAATGATATGAACCGCCAGTCCACCGTGTAGTCACGCTGCTCGGCCACCATGCGGACCCACTTGCTGGTCATCCAGGCGAACGGACAGACCGGATCGAAGTAGAAGTCGAGGTCGGCGCGTTTGTCGGCAGAATGCGTGCGGGCCTGCGTGCTCATAGTGCTACTCCTCGTCCCAAAATGGGGTCGACCGTTGCGGTTTCAGCCTGGCGTGGCGTGGCCACCGGATATGTCCAGGAAGCGATGGACCGCCTGGTGGGCGTGATCTTGAGTCGCCTCGTCGGCGAAGTCGGCGACGATGGCGGATTGGTCGACGAGCGGTCCGATCAGCGTCTTCGCCGCGCTCGCGTAGAACCCTCCGTTGCGCAGGCCATCGCCGACCAGGGCGTCCAGGAGTCGCTTCGCGCCGACTTCCAGGGGATGCGCAATGCCGAACATCGGTCCGGCATAAGGCATTACGACGCGCTGCATGATTACCCTGGGCACTGTTGCCATGTCTCTGAGCGCGTCGGTACCCGACGTGTTTCCCGGGCTTACGGTGAGCAGCCGAAGGTCGGGATGTTTTCGTGCCAGCGCAGACATCCACAGCGCTCCGAGATACTTCACCTGACCGTAAGCGAGCATGGGATCGACCTTGCGGTCGTGGAAGAACGATCCGTCAATGACCGACGCGAACTCCTCAACCGACCGGGTGGCAAATGTCGGCCGTTTCATCCGCAGTTTGGGTACTCCTCGTGCGGCCTCACTTCCGGTCAGCACGGCCGCCGAGGTCAGCAATCCCGCATCGAGTAGGCCTTCCAGCAGAACCGCGTGACCGAGCACGTTGGACGCAAAGATCGTCGTCGCTCCCTCGACCGTGCGCGCCATGGGCGTGGGACCGCCGGTGCCACCGGCGTTGAGCAGGACCGCCCGCAGCGGCTGGTTAATGGCATCGAGCGCCACACGCACCGAGGCCAGGTCTGCGGTATCCATAATCAGGACCTCGAAGACCGGCCGACCCGTGATCCGTTGCAGGTCGGCTTGCGCCGCCTCTGCCTTGGCCTGGTCTCGGCAGGCCAGATGGATCAAGTCGACGTCGGCGCGCAGCGCCAACTGCCGCGCCACGTCTTTGCCGAGCCCGGCGTTGGCGCCGGTGATGAGGAACGCGTTGTGAGGCAAGGGTTTCAGCTCACCGCGTCGACGGCGGCCAGGACGTCGGGCACCTCGCTGCGGGTGGTGTAGTTGGGGTGCACGTCGATCCACCGGATGATGCCCGCCGCGTCGACGACGACGACGGTGGGCATCGGCAGCGCTTTGCCACCGTCGGCATTCACCTCGGTGAGGTCCAGTCCCAACTTGACCTGTGCGGCAATTGAGTCGGGGGATGGTTCGGTCAGAATCCCCAGGGCGGTGGCGATGTGATTGCCTGGATCTGACGCCACCGAGTAGGTCAGTTCATTGGATTCGGCGGAGGTCAGCGAACCGTCGGGTTTCTGTGGGCTGATGGCGATCAATTCGAAGCCGCGTTCGCCGAGCGTGGGAACCAATTCAGCTTGGTAGGTGCGCAACGCGATGTTGCAATAGGGGCACCAGGCCCCGCGATAGAACACCAAGACCGCTGGCCGCCCGCCGAGCAATCGCGCCAACGATGTGGGGGCACCATGAACGTCGAGCATGTCGCCGTCGGGCATGGCAGATCCAGGCGCCACGACATTCTGCGGTACACCCCGAGCCTCCAATGCAGCTTGATCGGCGGTAAAGGCGGCTATGACGTCCGCGGGCAAGTTCGCCGCAGAACCGGCAGCCAAGGCGTGTGCCTGCTCGCTGATCGTGGGTGTGTGCATCGTCATCTACGTCTCCGCCAGGTCGATTGGATTGATTCCTCCAGAAAACTCTCTTGTTTTTGGATTGTCAACTCCAAAAACGTAGAATCGTCAGATGATTACCCGGAAGGGCCAGGCCACCCGGGATCGCATCGTGGCCGCTGCGGCGGTGCTGGTCTACGAACGCGGCGTCGCCGGGACCAGTACTGAGGACGTTCAGGCCGCGGCCGGCGTCAGCGCGTCGCAGCTCTACCACTACTTCGCTGATAAGCGCTCGCTCACCCGCGCGGTCATCGAATATCAGGCAGACGCGATCCTCGGGTTTCAGGAGCCGATGCTGGCGCGGCTCGATTCTCTAGAGGCGCTGCGCAGCTGGGCTGCGGCCATCGTGGGCATTCAACGTAGCAACGGGTTTCGCGGTGGATGCCCGCTGGGCTCGTTGGCTAGCGAGCTGGCCGAAAATGACAGCGCGGCACGAGAAGACGTCGTGGCGGGCTATCGGCGCTGGCAAGCCGCCATCCGCGGCGGCCTCGCCGCCATCCGAGACCGCGGCGGGCTGGTCGACAGCGCTGATGTCGACGGTCTCGCCACCGCTTTGCTGACCTCGCTGCAAGGCGGACTGCTGCTCGCCAAGGTGCTGCGCGACGGCGAACCTTTAGAGACCGCGCTCAGCACCGCTATCGACCACGTCGCGACATTCGCCGCTGAATGACCATCCCAGGACGGTCTGTCCCTGACATGACCGCACCGCGATACGCCGACAGAAGTGGATACCGCCATGGACGACGCCCCGACGCTGTCACAGTTTGCCTTGCGTGCCTACGACAAGTTGCGCTACGCGGATACTGATCGGCAAGGGCACGTCAACAATTCAGTCTTTTCAACCGCGTTGGAAACCGGGCGCGTAGAACTTCTTTACGCTCCCGACGCAGCCATCGCTGAACCACACAAATCCTTCGTCATCGCCCGTCTCGAGCTCGACTTCCGCGGTGAGTTGACCTGGCCCGGTGAGGTCGCGATCGGCACGAGCGTTGAATCGGTCGGCCGCACCTCATTCACCCTGGCGCAGGCCCTGTTTCAACGAGACCGTTGTGTAGCCCTCGCCCGCACGGTCATCGTGCAGGTCGACGACGATACTCACCGTGCGACTCCCCTGAGCGCGGCCGCCGCTACGCGCCTCGTGGATCTCCAACCGCGAGGATAAGAGTGGTGACCGACCCAGGCCGCTGGGTTCGGGCGCTGGTCTGACCCCGAGCAGTCGATCCACGTACCCAAGTTCTTGGTCGACCGGGTGTGAGAGTCGAGGGCCGCGCGATCTTCAGAAGGTCACACGCTCCGCCTGTATCCGGCGACCATGCGCCGGAAAAGCGTTTCGCGGCGATCGGGCTAACCGGTCGCGCCACGGGGGATCCCCGCCAAGATCGCAGCACACAATCCCGCCACGTCGCAGTGGCTTTCTCACCTCAGCGGATCTGACCCACGCCGCGACGGCATATACAAGTCACGATAAATCGATTCGTGAGAGATCCACATCACCGCGTCACCGCAAAACTCCCGCCGCAGCCACTGGGCGATCTGCTGCGGTGACCAGACCCCGTAGCCCCGGATTGGCGGCGAGCTTGCACGGTTTCGGGCGCCGCGCCCGCTCGAACGCCGCTGCGTCGGCGACCAATGCCCGGTACGCATCGCGGCCACCTTGCGGGCAATCTCCCGCGACACCGTCGACGACGGCCGATCGATGCGCCCGGCGATCGTCCTTGCCGACAAGCCGGCCGCGATCCCGCGGGAGATCTCCTCACGCTCGACCAGGGTCAGATGACCGACTCTGCGCCGCCGCGGGGTCGGCGGCATCCCGCCCGATTCACGCAAGTAGCGTCGGATCCTCGGCAGCGTCTCACCCAGCATGCGCTCCATCTCCCGAATCGCATCCCCACGCCGCCACATCGCCCAAATCAGCACTTGCTGTTCGACGTCAAACCCAACCGGACCCACGCCAACCTCCATCGGCACATCATCGGCCTGCAGTGATGCGCTGACTGGTTGAACTCAAGACCACATTTGAGACAACGAACTTCATAGCGGCCTTGCCGGAGATTTCTCCAGGTCATCATGTCTCAAATGTCCGTGTCGATTTGTCTTGGCATGGAGATCACCCCCGGTTAGCGAGGCTACGTATTCGCGGCGTTTGAGAATCTGATTAGCCGGAATCACCGCTGTCACTGGGCTACCACCGACGGATGGCAACCCCGTAGCCCTGGCGCCGGTCCCAGAATTCGCTGCCGCCATCGCGCGCCTCCGCCAGCAGTTACTCGAAAAAGCGGCCGCCGGGGAATCGGGACTACTGCGTCGCAATACTGGCCGAGGCTCTCTCGCGCGCCCGGGAACGGAGGCGTCGACTGGGTGAGATCGTTTCCACACGCTGGACGGCGGTGCGCGCCCGATCTCGAAACGGCGGTAGGCATTCGACACCGTTTGGCGCGGCGGCTTTCCCAGAACTTGTACCAATGACCCCGTTGCATATAATCACATATAATGATAATCTATATCCGTGACTAATCATGTCCCTCTTGACGTCGATCGACTGGCGCCAAGCGCTGTGCTTCCGGCTGCCGGTGTTCTGTGTTCTCGATGCCGGTCGCGGAAAGGATGAGGAGAAATGCCAAATAAGGGCCGACAATTGAAACTTTCTGACGACCATGAACTGCTCTACCTCGTAGATACCCGGCTTGCAGGTGCAGATCCCCACGCGATATTTGGCGTACTTCACGAGCACCTCAGTTTCCTGTCGAATCTCGCGGCAGAGGGCAAGCTCGTATTTGCCGGGCCGCTGGATACAGCCACGGGGGCCAATTCCGGTAACGGGATTTACGCGCTACGCGTGGCGTCTTTAGCGGAGGCACAGGCCGTCGTGGCCCAGGACCCGTTGCACAAGGCGGGCATTCGCATCGGCCACGTAAGCCCCTGGCACCGTAAGAAGGACTGGTCGGTTCTGCCCGATCCGCACGATTTTCCGGCGTGAACACAGTTGGGGATACGGGCTGGGATCGCGGTTCGACACGTCCGTGGTCAACCGGGTGAAGCGGTTCTTCAACGACAGGG
>DASXJI010000489.1:0-10102 GCA_036497495.1 Mycobacterium sp. | reverse complement strand
GTCGGATCACGACCGGCACGAAGTGAGGGAATCCATGTCGTACACATACACATTCGCCGACGTCCGTAACCGCCCGGTCGCGGTGTTCGGCGCGGGGACGCTGGGTCGCCGCATCGCGCTGATGTTCGCCTCCCGTGGCGGATCCGTGCGCATCTACGCCCGACGGGCCGAGCAGGGCGCCGACGCGACCCAATATGTGACGGAGACCCTGCCTAAGGTGGTCAAGGACCGGGGTTCCGGCGAAATGGGTGTCGCGACGTTCGCCGGGTCCATCCCCGAGGCGCTGGACGATGCCTGGCTTGCCGTCGAGTCCGTGCCCGAGAAGCTCGAGATCAAGATCCCGCTGTGGGGCGTAATCGACGAAGCGGCGCCGCCGGACACCATCTTCGCCACCAATTCGTCGTCGTACCCCTCGCGTCTGATGGCCGAAAACGTGCGGGACAAATCTCGCCTGTGCAACATGCACTTCTACATGCCGCCCGAGTTCAACGCGGTCGACCTGATGTCCGACGGTGAAACTGACCGCGGCCTGCTCGACACCCTACTGACGGTGCTCCCCGAATTCGGCGTCTATCCGTTCGAGGCGCGCCGGGAGTGCACCGGGTTCATCTTCAATCGCGTCTGGGCGGCCATTAAGCGTGAGTCGCTGGCTGTGGTCGCCGAGGGCGTGGCGCGCCCAGAGGACGTTGACGGGATGTTCAAGATCAATTGGCGGGTGTCAGCCGGGCCGTTCCAGTTGATGGACCAGGTCGGCTTGGACGTCGCGCTGGACATCGAGAACCACTACGCGGCCGAAAATCCATATTTGCCAAAGGAAGTGCGCGACCTACTGCAGGCCTACGTCGCTGCCGGCAAGCTCGGCGTCAAGACAGGAGAAGGGTTTTACAAATATCCGAAGGAGTGAATGAATCTTGGTGAATTAGATCCCAGCATCCGGCGCCTTGGCGGAAGCCACTTCCGATGACGAGCACGTCATGATGGGTGGACGGTAGCTGCGTGGGAGCGTTCATTTGGTCATCGGTGCGTTCCCGGGGCCTTGGTGGCCAGCGGCATGACGGCGGCTCAGGTCCGGTCGGGGATTCTGGCCGGCGGACCGATAAGGAATCAGCCGTTGTAAAGCGACGAGTTGTGATTCGCGGTATTTCACGATTCCTCCCCGTGCCGAGGGCCGACATCGGAGTTGTCCGCGGTAAAACGCTAGCGCGCTTCCGTACGCATCTGACGGTTTCAGACCCTTCGGGCAGCTACGACGGCCCAAGCGGTCACGGTCGGTTCCGGCAGTGTAGTCATGGGGTGGAAAGGGTTTCGCGCCGGGCGCCGTACTGAGTCATCGATCCCAGAAACTACGCGTCCTCCGGTAGATTCGGGGCGACGTCTGTCTGTGCCTCGATGACTGTTTCGGACGGGGCTGTGCGCTCCCACAGGACCGCGCCCACGCACGCTGTCAACACCCATCCGATGCCGATCACTCCGCACCAGGTCATCAATGCCATCGCGACACCGATCGGGCCCAGCCCGGTCCAACCCTTGAGCAACGGCGGGAAGAGGATCCGGGCGGCGAGCGGGAGAATGGTTCCGTCGATCACCGCCCCGGCGAGTCCGGCGAGCGCGAGGTATCTCAGGCCCCGGCCGCCGTCGCGGACCAGCAGTATCGGTGTGAGCGACCAGAACATCCAGACCGGCACCAGGGCAGCGACGAACAGCAGCGCGCGGATCGCACCGATGTGATCACCGCCGAAAGCGATCCGTTCACGAAGGGCGATCATCGTCAGGTACAGGACGAACCACACGGCGCCCCGCAGCAGCCGTTGGCCCAGGCCGAACTGCTCACGGCGCCAGGCCTTGGCGAAGATTCCGGCGATGGTGATCGACATCGGGATTCCCCACACGAGGAATCCGGCGATTCCGATGAACGTCCAACTCGACCGAAATGCGGAGGAGTCGCCGAACGCGGCGCGGACCCGTTCAGTCAGCGGGTATACGAGGCCGACCTCCCGAATGAAAAGTGTGCCCGGACTGGCGTTCTGAGCGAAGCCGGAGAAGTAATCGAATCCGATGATGATCAAGGGAATGACTGTGGTGAACAGCTGGATTGAGACGAGTGCGCCCAGCGTGGCGCCGTCGATCTCGGTGAAGCGGGCTGCGACTGCGGCGGCCGGCCGCTTCTTGCGGGCATCCGCCAGCCGCCGGTAGCGTTCCTCGAGCCGCCGATGGACGTCCTCCCGTTTCCCGCGTGCGCTCATACGTTGGCGAACTCCTCGGACGTCCCGCACACAACTTCACGCCCAGGCGTGGTAGTACCAGTTGTGGTGCGGCGACGTTAGCACCCGGGTGAACCCACCGGGAATCTCGTTCGTGGACGACCCGGGAACAACACCACTAACGCTGAGCCGGTCGATCACGGCCTCGCCGAACGGGGCCATCACCCCCGGCCTGGCTCGACCGCACGGCGACGACGACGCGGCGATTCTCGCCGCCGAACCCACTGCGGCACAACTCCGATCAGCGGGTCAGCCTTTCGGGGCACGCGGTGAGCGATTCGATCGAGGTTCTCCGTTCTATCTCGGAGTAATGCTCTCAGCGGGCGTCGCGGTGACGTATGGGGGCGGTGCGCGTCCTAGGCTCGGCGTCCGCCGTGCTGGTGTTGGTCGGCGCGGCGATGTTCTTCGCCCTCGGGCTGGAGCCCGCGGTGTCGGAGCTTGTGAACCGTAGACTCCCGCGCTGGGCGGCGGTCACTGTCGTGGTCGTCGTGGTGTTCGGTGTCCTTGTCGCGGCGGTGGCTGCCGCGATTCCCCCGCTCGTGGAGGAGGCGCGTCACTTCATCGAACAGGCGCCCCACTATCTGCAGGCGGCTCAGAACCACGCCACGCTGATCGGCAGAATCAACGAGTTTTCATCTGCAGCAACGAATCACCGATATGGTTCACAGCTCAGGCACACCCGCGCTCGGGAACGTAGTCAAAGCCGGGGAGACGGTGGTCGGGGTGGTGTCACGCATCGGAGTTGTGGCTGTGCTCACCGTCTACTTCCTGGCCGACATGCGGCGGATACGGGCGACGATGTACCGGTTCGTGCCGAATTCACGCCGGCCGCGCGCGATCCTTATAGGTGACGAGGTGATGGCAAAGTTCGGTGACTATGTCTTCGGCAATGTTCTGACCTCGCCCATCGCCGGAGCGGCGACATCTGTATGGTGCTTCTTCTTCGATGTGCCATATGCATTGCTGCTCGGGGCTTTTGTCGCGATCCTCGATCTGTTCCCATGTGGCTCAAGCGTGGGTGGGTTTGTGGTCGCTTTGGTGGCGCTGACCGTGTCGATCCCGGTCAGTATTGCGACGGTGGCCTTCTATATCGTGTTTCGGCTGGCCGAAGACTACCTCTTGACGCCGAACATCATTGGCATAGAGACTCTCGTGCGCAGCCAGATGCCTGCTGTACAGTGCCGCATGCTCCTCGACATGGCGGTGTTCGGCAGCCGAGTGCTCGGCGACGTGCTCCCAACCGGATTCCGGTCTGTCCATTCCTTCGTTGGCCATGTTGATCATTCCTCGTGTTATTACTAGCGGAATCGCTGGGCTAACCGCTCGGGTTCGCGTATCAGCACGCTCTTGCCATCGATCTGGATCCAGCCGCGGTTGGCAAAAGAGGCCAATGCCTTGTTGACGGTTTCTCGCGACGACCCGATCATTTGCGCGATCTCCTCCTGCGTTAGGTCGGGCGTTACCCGCAGCTCGCCGTCTTCGTATGTGCCGAACCGCTGCGCCAGCGCCAGCAGCTGCCTGGCGACGCGCCCCGGCCCGTCCGTGGAGATCAATTCCGTTAGGTCGGTGTCGTTGCGCCGCAACTGGCGGGCGAGCAGCTGCAGTAGCTGCTCGGCACTCTTGGGGCACTTGGTGATCCGGGAGCGTAACGTATCGCGATCCATCGAAGCCGCGCGTACAGCGGTGATGGTCGCGGCGCTGGCTGTGCGTGGTCCCGCGTCCAATGTCGATAGGGCACCGAACATGTCCGGCGGGCCGATGAGAGTCAGCGACCTAGCGCGGCCGTCGGGTGAGCGACGGGTGAGCTTTACCTTTCCCGAAACGATGATGTAAAGCCGGTCGCCGAGCTCTCCTTCGGCGTAAATGGTATGCCTGCGTGGAAATTCGACCACCGGCAACTGTTTGATCAGCGGGGCCACGGCGCCGGATTCGACACCCTGCGCAATTCCTGACTGCGGCAGTATGGCCTTGGGTGGCCGAGTTCTGCGGTCGAGCACTTGAGGGAATCCCATGCGAATCTGTCCCTGGCTCACATATCCATGCCGCCGTTGACGCTCCAGACCTGTCCGGTGATGTAGGAGGATGCGTCGGCGGCGAGGAAGTGCACCACGCGGGCGACTTCCTCGGGCCTGCCGGCGCGGCCGACAGGGATTTGGCTGCTTAATTTGGCCATCACCTTTTCGGGGATGTCGGCGGTCATTTCGGTCGTGATCAGACCCGGGGTGACGGTGTTGACCGTGATTCCGATACCGTCGTCGGTGTTTTTGCCCGACCTCGCCAGCTGGTAGGCGGCTTCTTTGGCCAGCGTCTTGGTCAACCCGAACAGGCCTGACTTGGATGCGGCGTAGTTGGCCTGGCCGATGTTGCCCGTTTCGCCGACGACGGACGACACATTGACGATGCGTCCGCTGCCTCGCTCGACCATGTGGGCCAGCGCGGCCTGCGACAAGAAGAAGGCGCCGGAGAGATTCACCGCGAGGACGTTGTGCCAGTCGTCTTCGGTCATCGCGGCGACGGTCTTGTCTATGGTGATGCCGGCGTTGTTGACGAGGATGTCGAGTCGCCCGTGGGTTTCGATCACCTCGGCGATCGTGCGGCGGCAATTGCCGGGGGCGCCGACGTTGCCCTGGTGAGCCGACGCCGAGGCGCCATGGCGCCGTGTTGTTCCTAAGAGGTCGGCGACGAATGCGTCGGCGCTGTCACGGTTTCGGCTGTAGCCGACCGCGACAGTGGCGCCTTGGTTGGCGAGGCTGTGTGCGATCGCGGCCCCGATGCCGCGGGTGCCGCCGGTGATGAAGGCGACACGGCCGGCCAGCTTCGGCGTTGCCGGTGCCGCCGAGGGCAGGGGTTCGGTTTCGAGGATGTTGGTCATGATCTTCTATCTCCACTTCAGCGTCGGTTGAGTTCATTGAGCGCGATTTCTGCAGCGTTGGCGCCGCACATTCCGTGTGCGCCTGGGCCCGGCGGCGTAGCGGCCGAGCAGATGTACATGCCCGGGATGCCGATCGTGTAGGGCGACAAGGTGATTCGGGGCCCGAACGCCAGCTGGCGGATGTCCTTGGAGCCGGTCATGATGTCGCCCCCGACGTAGTTGGCGTTGTAGGCCGCCATTTGCGTGGTGGTGCGGACGGTCTGTCCGACGATGCGGTCGCGGAAGCCCGGTGCGAAGCACTCGATCTGGGCGGTGATCGCCTCGGTCGCGTCACCCGAGTATCCGTTGGGCACATGCGCGTACGTCCACAGCGGGTGGATATTGCCGACGGATCGCTGCGGGTCCGCCAGGTATTGCTGGCCGACCAGGACGAACGGGCGTCCGGGCATGCGTCCGGCGTGGACGTCACGCTCAGTGGCGGCCAGTTCGGCGAATGTGCCTGCCAGATGGACTGTCCCGGCCTGGCGAGCAGCCGGGTTGGTCCATGGCACGCCGCCCTCGACCGCGAAGTCCACCTTGAATGCGCCCGGGCCTTGCCGAAACCGCCGGTAGGCCCTGGCTATTTCGCCGGGCAGTCGGTCGCCGACAATGGCGGCGACGGCTTCGGGCGCCAGATCGAACATCGTCACGTCGGCGGGCGGTAGATGCGCTGCGGTCTCGATCCGGTTGCCCGTTTCGATCTTGCCGCCCAGGTCGGACAGCAGCGCCGCCAGCGCGTTGGCGATCGACTGAGAACCGCCCGCCGCCACCGGCCATCCGTGCCGGTGCCCGGCGGTCAGGATGCCCAGGCCGATCGCCGACGTCATCGGGTAGTGCAGCGGCCGAAAGGCGTGTGCCGCAACACCGCCGAACAACGCCCGCGCTTCGGCGGTGCGAAACCAGCGGGCAAGGACGGATGCGGGCAGCACGGTCGGCGCGCCAAATCGGGCCAGCGCCAACGGATGATGCGGCACCCTTAGCAGCGGCCGCATGATGTCCTCGACCAGCGCGTCGTAGTTGGCCGACGTCCTGCCGAACAACCTGCGCCACCGCGCGCCGTCGGCGCTGTGCATCCCGTCGGCGGTGGCGTCGACCGAGCGGTACAGCACGCCCGCGCTGCCCCCGTCGAGCGGGTGCACGCAGTCGATCTCCGGCAGCCGCCACGACAGCCCGTAGCGCTCCAGGCCGAGGCCTTCCAGGAATTGGGAGCCGACGGCCATCGGGTGGATCGCCGAGCAGTGGTCGTGTAGCAACCCGGGAAGGATCGCTTCGCTCGAGCGTGTGCCGCCGCCGATATCGTCGGCGGCTTCCAGCACGGTGACCTGCACTCCGGCCTGGGCCAGGGCGACCGCGGCGGCCAGGCCGTTCGGCCCGGCCCCCACGACAACCGCGGTGCTCATGCCTCGCCACCCGCTCGGCTTCGGGTGCTCACGTTAGGGCTCCGTGATCGTGATCCTCCTCGTCGCGGATCACCGACGGCGTCGTCTGTGACCTTGTGCCCTTGAGCGACCAGGTGACCTTGGTCGGAATCGGGCCGTTGGGCAGCCAGGCCTGCTCCTTGACGGCGGCGCCGACCTTCCAGGTGCCCTCCTCGATCACCCCGAGTGCCGCGTCGATCAGCTGGTAGTGCTGGACACCGCTGCGGAAGGCCTCCGACTCCACCCAGGCGATGACGCACTCGCCCCGTTCGAAGTGCGCCTCGCTCTGCACGGCGCGGATCAGGTCCTCGTTGTGCAAGTGGCCGTCACCGAAGTTGAACCCGATCAGCGAGTTGCAGAGGAACTCGCCCTCCCGCACGGTGCGGGTGTCGATATCGGGCAGGTGGCTCAGCAGCAGCGAGAACAGACCGCGGGCCTGGCTGTGCATGCTGCGCCAGGCGATCGTCTTCTGCAGGGTGATCTCCGCCCACGGCGGCTCGTAGCCGGCGCTCCCGAACTGGTCGATCTGGTTTTTCGCCGACCGGGTGACCCGGTCAAGCTTGGCCTCGGCGCCGGGCGCGAACGCCCACAGCGCCGACGCCCAGTTGCCCGCGTACTGCCGCATCGAGGGCAGGAACGACACCTTGTCCGGCCGCATGTTGCCCAGCACCGGGTAGAACAACAGCGCTGCGGCGATGACCAGAGCCAGCCAGGGCGGGGACATGTCCCACGGGGCGTAGCCGTCCCAGTTCGGGAACCCCAGGAATAGGAAGATCGTGGCGTACGCGAACACCAGGTTCCATTCCAGCGGCACCGCCAGCGGGAACGTCGAGATGATGAACAGGTGGAACACCACCATGAACACTGCCGCGGCGATCGTCAGCCACTTGTTGGTGGAGAAGAACAGGATCAGCGGGGCGACGATCTCCACGAAGGTGCCATTGACGTGCGCCATCACATCCGCCACCCGCGATGGCCGCATGTCGCGCGGGAAATCCCGGTAATGCGCCCGCTTAAGCCATCTCGACGGAAGCAACGGGCTGTTGCTGACCATCGGCGGCACGACGTTGGAGAAATGGCTGCCGAACTTGGAGAAGCCGGCGCCGACCCAGACGACCACGATCAGCATCTTCAGCGCGATGATCATGTTGACGAACGGCAGAACGGCGAAGAAGATCAAGGCCGGCATGTACTGCTCACCGCGGGCGGCCAGGAAGATCGTCTTGTCCCGCAGGCCGTTCAGCACCAGCAGCACAATCGGCGCGACCAGCAGGGCCGGGTTGACCAGCCCGGAGGTGTTGTCCGGCACCGCCGCCGACAGCGAATCGCTGTGCACACCGGGCATCACCAGCGCGACCACCAGGCTCACCAATAGCCCCACGTAAAGCGCGATGTCGAACCAGGTGCGCCGGTCACCGCCCGTCAACGGGATCCACTTCCACGGGCGTAGCCGGATGGTGCCCGGCCGGGCCCAAAACAGGATGCCGCCGGTCATCGGCTTGACCTTGCCGGCCAGCGGGCCCCACGACCCGGCGACGCCGATGGCCTCCAGCAGCACAGTCCACACGATGACCTTCTGGTACACGATCGGCTGGTTCCACCATTCCGACACATGCCAGAATGCCGGCAGGCCCGACGTCGCCGTCGCTACCGTGATCCCGCCGATCGCAAAGAGCACGACCAGCTTCGCGATGTAGATGGTGTGCACCATTTTGGGTGAGCCGAAACCGTTTTCGGCCCAGTCGGCGCCCAGGATGCGTACTCGCTCCATCAGCGGCTCCTGCAGAAATGTGTCCGGATCGACTGCGGGCAGGTCCGGCTTGGTGAATCCCATGATCAGCTCTCTTTCGTTGATTTGTGATGGGTTAGGGGTTGGTTGTTTCGGCGAGCGTCAGCAGTCGGCGCAACTCGGGCTTGGAAATCTTGCCGACCGCATTCTTCGGGAGGTCCGCCATGATCGTGATCTCCACCGGCAGTTTGTATTTCGACAACGACTCGCGGAGATGCTCGTGGATCATGTCGACAGTGATGGACGTGTCAGGATGCAAAGACACGAACAGCACCGGCTCTTCGCCATAGACCGGGTTGGCCCTGCCGACCACGGCGGCCTCGGCGATCTGCGGCAACTGGTGGACGACCGCCTCGATCTCGCGGGGATAGATGTTCTCCCCGCCGCGGATGATCATGTCCTTGGCCCGGTCGATGAGGACCAGATAGCCGTCTTCGTCGAAGCGGCCGACATCACCGGTGTGCAGCCAGCCGTTCGACAATGGTGTTGGCCGTCTCCTCGGGCCGGTTGAGGTAGCCGCGAATCACGTTGGGACCCTTGATCACCACCTCGCCGGCCTGACCGTCGGGCACCGCACGTCCGGCGCTGTCGACGATGCGGATCGTCTGGTCCGGCACCGGAAGTCCCATCGTGCCCGGCTTGCGCTTGCCGCCGAGCGGATTGACCGTGCGCGCAGGATCCCTCCGACAGCCCGTAGCCCTCGATGAGCGGGATGCCGTAACGGGATTCGAACGCCTCGAGCAGTTCGACACTGGCCGGCGCCGCCCCGCAGATGGCGAAGCGCACCGACGAGGTGCCCGGTTTCACGCTGGCGGGCAGGCCGCACAGCATCGTGTAAATGGTTGGTACGGCGGAGAAGTATGTGGCGCGGGGCTGTTCGATCCGGTCGAAGAACGACTCCGTCTTGAACCGGCCCGTCACGGTCGCCCGGCCCCCGGCCAGCAGCGGTGACAGCGTCCCGACCACGATTCCGTTGACGTGGAACAGCGGCAGGATCAGCAGGCTGTGATCGGCGCGGGTCAGCTTGAACGCGTCGATCACCCCGGTGCACATCGCATCGAGGTTGGCGTGGTCGAGCATCACACCCTTGGGCCGACCCGTTGGTGCCGCTGGTGTAGATCAACAGCGCCAACGCATCGTCGCGCTCGTGGGGCGCATCCACGCCGGGCGGGGGTCGCCCGGTGTCGAGCTCGTCGGTCTCGACAACCGGCGCGCCCGCGTCGAACTCCGGCCTCGTATCGGCAATCAGCACCTTGGCGCCGGCATCAGAGACCTGGTAGCTGACCTCCGCGGACCGCAGCGACGGGTTGATCGGTTTGACCGCCGCACCCAGGCGCCAGGCCGCGAACAACGACGACACAAAGCCGGCGGTGTTGGGCAGCATGATGGCCACGACGTCGCCGGCGGATACCCCACGGCCACGCAGCGCCGCCGCCGCGCGTTGCACCGCGGCGAGAAACTGGGCGTTGTCCAGATCGGTCTTGTCATCGGTGACGGCGAGCCCGAGGGGATTGACCGTGGCGCGGAGATCCGGAAGTCCGGGTAGGTTCATGTGCGCTCCTGATGGGCAGTGGTGTGTGTGGGCGATAACGGTAGGAATCCCGCGATGCGTGACACAGTCGCGAGCCGACAAGGATGGATGCCGGGGTTGTTGCCTGGAAACAACCTGTGAGCCCGGCGAATCCAGTCGGCGTGTCGCCGGTGACGTCGACCTGAGCCGCTA
>DASXJI010000488.1:0-2394 GCA_036497495.1 Mycobacterium sp. | reverse complement strand
CTTGGACACACCGGACGTGTCGGCATCGAACGTGGCAGGCACCGCCTGCGGCGCGGGATCACCTGCCAGCGCGAGGATTTCGTTGAAACCCTCCAGCAGACATCGGGCAAACAACGCCTCATCGCGGATCGCGGCACGATCGTAGCGCGTGGTGATGGTGCAGTGACCGCCTCGGGAGATCAGCACGACCATCATCGCCACTCCGGGCAATGGTCCAATACCATACTGCCGCAATACCTTTGCGCCGACGAGAAACGTATCGCCGGGATAGACCGGAACATTGCTGGCCTGTACGTCGGAGCCGACGACCGAAGCCGTCATCGACTCCAGCAGCGGTGCAGGTAACACGCTCAATACCGGCGCGATCGAACCGATGATGTCCATCGCGGGCTCGTCGCGGCGCTGGGTCATCTGCAAGCGGATCTTCTGCATGCGAGCAACCGGATCCGCGGTACCGATCGGGGCCGCCAGATTTACACCGGTGAACCGGTTGCCGCCCGCCGCGTCGGACTCGGCCCGCAGGCTGACCGGCACCGCCATCGGCAATGTGGAGAGCGGTACGCCGAGTGCCGCGTGGTAGCGCCCCAGTGCACCTGACAAGCCAGCCAGGTAGGCGTCATTAATCGAGCCGCCGCCGGCTTTCGCGGCGCGGTGCAGGTCGGACAGCGGAATATCGATGGCCTCGCTGCGGGTGGCCAAGCTGCGTCGACGAAGCAGCGGAGAGGGTTCTGCGGCCCGGCTGACCACCCGTGCGCCCGATCGGGCGTAGTTGAACACACCCGACACCGCCCTGCCGGGATTGGCTACCGCTCGCCCGACCATCGACGCCGCTCCCCACAGCGCACCGCCGGCCCCGTAGACCACATTCGCGGCCAGGTTGTTGAGCCCTTCGCGCATCAAATCGTTGGCCGTCAGATCCTGCGGTATCGGTTGGGCCGGCGTCGGCTGCGGCGCTGGATCGCGCTCGAGGTCGTAGATGTGAGAGAACATCTCCACGCTGCCGACACCGTCGGTCACCGCGTGGGACAGGTGCAGCAGCGTGGCGGCTTTGCCGTCAAGCAGACCCTCGATCAGAGTGGCCGTCCACAGCGGTCGGGCGATGTCCAGCGGCGATTGCAGCATCAGCTCGGCAAGGTCGAATACCTGTCGCAGCGTGCCGGGTTCGGGGACACGCAGCCTGCGCACGTGATAGTCCAAGTTGAAATCGGGGTCGACCACCCAGCGCGGCGCGGCTGTCGGCAACGTCGGGACGACCACTTTCTGCCGCAGCCGTAATGCTCGTCGGGACGCGTTCTCGAAACGGGTCCGGAAGCGGTCCCAATCCGGCGTGGTGTCCAGGATTTCCAAGGCCATGATCCCCGAGCGGGTACGCGGGTTCGCCTCTCCCCGATGCAAGAGGTAGTCGACCGGCCCCAGCGCCGTGGGCATTCCGGCCGCATCGAGCTGCTCAGCCACCGCAGCTCCACCATCCGGCCAACGCCGCCATCGCCACTCAAGCCTCCTGTTTCAGACAGACCCCGCGACCACTCGTCGCGGCGCTGCGGGCAACTCCAACGTAGTCCGCTAAGCGCGGTGGCGGTAGCCGATTGTCCGGATCATAACGCGAGATCAAACGTCCACCGGGTGCCCGGCGAAACGCCCTGACCTGCTGCTGAATTCGAAATGAGCAACTGTTTGTGCGCCCGGCCGACTCAGCCGGCCGGTGCGGCGTGCTTGCGTGCAGCCCGTGATCGCGCCCGCAAATGCTGTCCGTAGACAACACCTAAAAAGTCAGCGACGGCATCGGCTGCCAGTCGGGATCGGACTGTGGCGAACAAGTCGAAAGCATGGTGAGCATTCGGCAGCTCGGCGTAGGCCACGTTGTGTGCTCCCGCGGCGCGAAGTGCGCCGCAGAAGGCCCGTGCCTGGACCGTCGGGATCACCGAATCGCTCTCGCCGTGCAGGACGAAGAATGGCGGCGCATCGCGATGGACGTGCGAAATCGGCGACGCCAATTCGAAGAGTTCGGGCTTGTCGACGCAGCGCTCTTTCATGACGAAAAGCTCGAGGAACGGCATCATCATCTCGTGCATTTTCTCGGCATCGGTGAGGTCGTAGACGCCGTAAAAGGGCGCCGCGGCTTGAACAGTGGTGTCCATATCCTCGAAGCCGGGTTGCAGTCGCGGGTCGTTAGCGGTGAGCGCGATCAGCGAGGCCAAATGACCGCCCGCCGAGCCGCCGGTGACCGTGACGAAGTCGGGATCGCCGCCGTAATCGGCGATGTTCTCGCGAACCCACGCCAGCGCGCGCTTGACGTCGATGATGTGGGCCGGCCACGATTTGCGAGGGCTCTTGCTGTAGTCGATCGAGACGCAGACCCAGCCGAGTTCGGCCATCCGGCTCATCAGCGGATAG
>DASXJI010000487.1:0-10774 GCA_036497495.1 Mycobacterium sp. | reverse complement strand
CCCGATGGTCGTCGAGACCAAGCTGCTGTCGAACTCCGAACGCATCATGGGTGCGGATTACGGGCTGTCGGCGACGAGCACTCCGGCGCAACCGGACACCTTGAACGTCGACGAGGTAGCCCGCCTGACCGTCGACGCGATCGCGGCCAATCGTCTCTACGTGCTGCCCCATTCGGCCGCCCGGGCATCAATCCGCCGCAGATTCGACCGCATCGACCAGACGTTCGAGGACCAGGCCGGCGACGGGTGGAGTCACTAGCTGGTCACCCGGTGGCGGCCCTGCGCGCATTACCGGGCGCTCGGCCGATGACACCATCGGCTTCCAACACGGCGATCTCGTCCTCGCTCAACCCGAGTTCGGCCAGCACCTCGTGGTTGTGCTCGCCGAGTAACGGCGCAGGGTTCAGATGGAAGCGATCAGGACCGGCGGAAAACCGCACCGGCAGCGTGCTGTGTGGCACGCTCTTGTTCACCGGATGGCCGACATCTTCGAAGAAGCCTCGAAATTGCAGCTGCGGGATCTCGGTCTGGCGATGCGGCTGCATCACCTTGCCCACCGGAACGCCGACATCCCATAGGCATTCGACGATATCGTCGCCGCCGCGTCCCTCGCACCACCTGCTCAGGTGCTCGTCGATGAGGTCGTGGGAATCTCGGCGGCCCGCCACAGTCGACAGCTTCTCGTCCAGCGCCCACTGCGGCCGGCCCAGCGCCTCGCACAACCGGGCCCACTGTTCGTCGTTGGCGACGGCGATGGCAACCCAACTGTCGAGACGTCCGAATTCGTCGACATCGGCTGTGCGGTAAAGGTTCTGCGGCGCGGCCGCCGGCCCCCGATTGCCGGCGCGCTGCAGTAGCTCGCCATAGGCGGAGTATTCGATGACTTGTTCGGCAGCGATATTCAGCGCCGCATCGACCATCGCGGCCTCGATCATCACGCCGTGCCCGGTGGAGCGCCGGTACTCCAATGCGAGCAGCAGGGCGTTGGCCGCGTGAACGCCGGCGTTCGGGTCACCAATCGAGTACGGCTCGTAAGGGTTACGGTCCGGGTAACCGGTCAGCCAGCTCACCCCGGATGCGGCCTCAATGACGTAGGCGAACGCCGGGTTATCCCGCCACGGCCCGTCCAGGCCGAACCCCGGCATCCTCAGCAGGATCGCGTCGGGCCGTATCGCCTGGACCGTCGTGAAGTCCAGTCCGATCTGGTCCAGCACCCGGGGGGTGAAATTCTCGACGATCACGCCGGAGGTTGCGATCAAGCGGCGCAACACGTCTCGGCCCGCAGGGGTCTGCAGGTCAAGGGTCAGCCCCCTCTTATTGGTGTTCAGCGCAGAGAAGATCGGCGACTTCTCCCACCACTGGTCCTCGGTAACCGGGATCCCGGCGATCAGCCGGGTACCGTCCGGCTTGCGGGTGGACTCAACGTGGATCACCTCAGCCCCGAGCATTGCAAGGAAATGCGTGCAGCTCGGCCCGGCCCAGAATGTGGTCATGTCCAGCACCCGTAAACCCTGAAAAGGCAGCCGCTCTGCGGCGCCAGCCGGTGTCGGCCGCTTCGGCACGGACAGCGGAGACTGCCGATACTGTGCGGTGTGCTCGCCGAGCCGCGGAGCCGGTTGCGGTGGAACAAGTTTCGCAGGCTGCATCCGGTAAGGATGGCCAGGCTGCTGGAACCCGTCGCGAGGGTTGGCGACAAATGAGTGCCGATGCTGGAATTGTTCCAGCTCGGTGATGTTGGCGCCGTTGGCTACCGGCGCGTTGGGTATCCGAAACGCGGAGGCCAGGTCGCGGATGTCGTCGGCATTCTGGCTCTCGAACCACGAATAGATGTCGGTGGCCTTCTCGTTGGCCATCTCGGTGATCGACAGCGGCGAGTCCTCGTCGATCCAGTCTTGCCGGCCGATCATCGCGCACAAGTCGAACCATTGCTGCGCTGTGCCGCATCCCACGTCCACCAAACCGTCTTTGGCACGCGCGATCCCCGGCACGGTGATCTTGCGGGCATCCCGCCACGGCCGCCCGAGCATCTCGAAAAAGGTGACCGGGTAATAGGTCAGGCCGAGAATCTGGGCCTCGAGCATCGAGAGGTCGAGGAGCTCGCCGGCGCCGGACTCGATCTGGCGCAACCGGGACGCCAGGGTCGCGACGCTGGCGTAGGCGCCCGCCAGATAGTCACCGACCTGGCCGCCGACGAATACTGGTGCACGATCGGCTGATCCGCGACCCAGGCCGACAATGCCACCCGACCACGCTTGCAGGGTGAACTCGGTCGCCGGCCGGTCACACCACGGGCCGTTCAGCCCGAACGGGGTGATCGATGTGACGATCAGGTGCGGATGCGCGCGGCGCAGCGCCTCCGGCGTGAATGCGGCGTCCTCGACCACCGAGGAACCGCGCGACCACACCACCGCGTCCGCGGCGGCCAGTAGGGTGTTGATCAGTTCGGAGTCGCCGCCGATGTCCGGGTCGGCGACGACGCTGTGCTTGGCGGCCGCCAGGAAGCTGAACAGGGCTCCGTCGCTGCCGGTTTCGATACGGGTGCCCGATGCCGACCAGCCGCGTAACGGATCGCCCCGCGGCGGCTCGATTTTGATCACTTGAGCGCCGCCGTCGGCCAACAGCTTGGTGCAGTAGGCACCGGCGATCCCGGTGGACAGCTCGACGACGGTGTAACCGTGCAGCGGGCCAGTGTCTGGCGCCACGGCCTAGTCCTTCTTCGCCCGGCCGGACTTACTCAACCGGAAATCGGGCGGAAACTTGGCGTCGTTGTCTCGCACCGAGTCGGCCAGCCCGCTCTCGATGGCGTCGCCGAGCATCATGTCATCACCGTCCGGGGCAACCAACCCGCCCATCGATTCGAAGAGCGCGCTGAGCATGCTGCCCATGTACTCGCCTTGGTGCTGCTTGATCATCTCGAAGAACGCCTTCTGCATAAAGATGGTGTCGGTCGGACGATTGCGTGCGCAGGAGATCGCGTACTTGTCCACCTCGGCCTCCAGTTGATCGCGCGGCACCACCTTGTTCAGGAAGTTGCACTGGAACATCTCGTCGGCGGTGAAAGGCCTTCCGGTGAAGACCATTTCCTGAAACTTACGCAAACCCATGGTCTGGACCCAAGTCCACATCCGCGGTCCCCAACCGTAGTAACGGAACGACGGATGGCCGAACAGCGCGTCGTCACTGGCGATCACCAGGTCGGCGTCGGCGGCCTGATAGAAGTGCCATCCGTAGCAGTAGCCCTTGGCCTCAACGATGCTGATCTTCTTGAACTCCTGCAGCGATCGGTTGCCGGCCTGCGAGTTGGCGTACCACGCGCCGATTGTGGCGCCGTGCCTGAACGATCCCTTGGGCGGATACCGAATATCACCGTCGGTCAGCTTGAGCTCGGCGAGCCGAAACGCCGGTGAGTCAGCGCCTTCCATCACCTCGGGAAGGTCTGCGCCACTGCCGAAATCGTCGCCGACGCCGCGAATGACCACGACCCTGACGTCGTCATCGACGTTGGCGCCGTGCAGCAGGTCGGCATACCGAAGTCGTGCTGCCGTGGTGGGCGCGTTGAGGAACTCGGGGCGATTGAAGGTGATCGTGGCAATCTTGGTCTTCGGGTCCTTGTCGTAGAGGATGATCTCCTCCGGCGACGGCCGGGCGCTGTCGGCCATCGTCAGGCGCCCACCGCGACGTTGGCCGAGGGGCTTGATGTCAGAACCTCGGGACCGTCGGGGGTGATCAGCACCGCCTCTCGCCCGAACACGGCGCCGACGCTCGATTGCCAGACATATCCGGTGACCGCCAGCACCATCCCCGGCTCCAGCCGTTCCTCGGCAGCCGTCGCCGGCAGGTGTTGCGAAACGACGGGTGGGTCGAATCCCAGGCCCAGCCCGCGCGCGATGGGCATCGGTGGCAGTTCTTCGCCGGCGGCCTGGTAGGCGGCGAGTAGATCGATGGCCGGCGCACCCGGTTGACAGGCTTCATAGAGCCTGTCCCACAGCGCATCCCACCGTCTATACAGATCACCGGCGCCGTTGAGTTCGCCGACCGGCCAGGTGCGGCCGACTTCGCCGGTGTAGCCACCATCGAGCACGCCCGCGCAGAACGCCACCAAGTCGCCTTCTTGCACTAATCCGTCAGGACTGGCTCGACGCCATGGGTGCTCGCGGGAGGTCACCCACGCCGCGTCTTGCGTGGACGGGGTGCTCACCCCACCGGCGGCCATCGCCTCCAACAGCACACCGGCCAACGTCTTCTCGCTGATTCCCGGGCGCAGCTCGGCGACGGCCGCGGCCAAGCCCAGCTCGGCCACCCGAATCGCCTCGCGTAGCGCCGTCACTTCCTCAGGTGTCTTGATCCGCCGGGCGGCGCGCATCGCCAGCTCACCGTCGACCAGCTCGGCATTCGGAAAAGCCGTCGGCAGCAGCTCCGCGAATCCCGGTGAAAGCGCATCGGTACCAACATGTTTCGCTGTTGCCGCCCCCTCGATACGTTGTAAGTTGGCGATGGTGTTCATCGGGTTCCAGGCGATGCCGTAGAGGTTCTCGTGCGGGATGTCGTCCGGCACGCCCTCGTCCCAGGTGCTGAGCAGATGGATCGCCCCGGTCTCCCGCACAACCACACACGTCGGCCCAAACGGCCTAGTGCCGGCTACCCACAACTGCGGTGTGCCGGATACATAGCGGACGTTCGCCTGGCGGCCGAGTACCAGCACGTCGAGATCGTGCTTTTCCATTTGCGCCAGGGCGCGTTCGCGACGACCGGTGCGCAACGCGCGGTCGTCGGCCAGAACCTCAATCGCCATTGGCGCTACTCCTCCTCAGCGCTGCGCTCTGCATCGTCGTAGCGCGTCCCATATCAGTGTTCTCCGTACGGGGCATAGGGGTAGTCGGTCAGCCGGATATGCCCGTCCTCGGTGATGACGATGATCTCTTCACTGCGGTAACCGCCGGTGCCTTCCTCCCACACCACCGGCTCGAGGACCATCACCATGCCCGGCTCGAGGATGAAGTTCTCGTCGAACTCTTCGCCGAGATCGGTTCCGATCATGGGTGTTTCGGCCGCGTTCACACCGATGCTGTGCCCGAGGTAGAAATGCGGCAGCCACGGCCGGGCGCCGCCGTTGGCTTTCGTCGCCGCCCTGCCCAAGTCCGCCACAGAGGCACCGGCCCGCACCACGCTGAGCACGGCGTCCATGATTTCTTGCCACTTGTAGTACTGCGCGTGCTGTCGAGGCGTCGGCTCGTCGCCCACCACCCAGGTCCGTCCGAAGTCGGAACAGTAGCCCTGGTACGTGATGCTGACGTCGGTCCACAGCACATCGCCGGCAGCGAGTTCGCGCTCAGTTGTCAACAGCGGCAACGCCAGATCACCGTGGGTGGTCCACACCCCGTCGGCTTTGTACTTGGGCATCACCTGCCAGATCGGCTCCAGCATGCTGGCCATTGCGCCCAGTTCGAAGGCACGGCGCATGAAGCTTGCCGACAAGTCGATCTGACGAGTTCCCGGTGCCAGCGCGGCCTGCACGTCCACCATCGCCGTGTCGGTGATCCGCACCGCGGTGCGGATGCAGGCCACTTCGTCGGGAGTCTTGATGAGCTTGGCCGCGCCGACGATCTGAGCGGCGTCGACCGGCCGTCCGGAACGGAACAGCCGCGGCTGCGCGCGCCGCATCGCACCGGTGAGCTCGTCGACCGCGATCACGGCCGCGGCCGGCACCAGCTCTTCGATCACCCGCGCGAAGTTCTCCACGCCCTCGTCGAATTCCAGATACACCGGACCGTGCAGATGGTCTGCGGGCAAACCCGATTCCGATGCCGAACCTTCACGGAAAGGCAGGAACAAGTGCGGATGCGGATCGTCGGCGAGCACAACCGCGACTGGCCGCTCGACATAGGACAACCCGGCATCGCCCAGCGGCCAGCTCGCCCCGGTCGCATACACGACGCTGTTGTTGCCCAGCAGGATCAGCGCATCCACACCGCGATCGGCCATCGCCGAACGCAGCCGCGCGCCGGTCTCGCGACGCATCCGCTCGATATCCGGTCTCTCCGGAATATCGTGTGCAGACGTCAACGCAGGTAGGAATGTCGTCATACAGCGGCCTACAGCCCCAAGAACTCGGTGATGTTTTCGCTGACGATGCGCGTGGCCGCCTGCGGGCCGACCGCGTCCACGACTGCGGCCAGCGACTTCTCCGAATAGCCGAAGGTGCTTTCGTTGTGCGGGTAGTCGCTGGACCACATCACCTTGTCGATGCCGATCTGGTCGATCAACTGCAGTCCCAGCGGATCGACCATGAACGATGCGCTCATATGGGTGTCCCAGTAGTAGCGCACGTCGTGCTCGAGCGGCCGATTGAACATGTGCTGGTAGGACGCCACCAGATGCTCGGCATCCTGCAAAGCCCATGGCACCCAGGCGATTCCACCTTCGAACCAGCCGATCCGGAGTCCGGGGTGGTCGTCGAGGATCCCGGTGAAGAGGTACTTGGCGAACTGTTCGCGGAATCCGTCGATGTTGATCATCATCCCGACCACGACGCTGTTGAACTCGCACGGGCTCTTCGGCGGCGTCTCTCCGATGTGGTGAGCGATCGGAAGCCCGGCGGCCTCGATCTCATCCCACACCGGCTTCATGCTGGTGCTGCCGTAGTCGATCGGTTTGTCGTCGTCATCCTTGCCGGGGTTGAGCGGCAGTAAAAAGGTCTTGAGGCCGAGCGACTTCAGTTCGGCCAGTGTCTTTTTGGTGCCTTCGGGATCCCACCAGTTGATCAGCCCCGCACCGTAGAAGTGCCCTCCTGCCTGCTCCTGCAACTCGGCTATGTACTCGTTGTAGATGCGGAACGCCAGCTCCCGAAGTTTCTTGTCCGGGTAGTGGAAGAGCGCCAGGATGGCGTTGGGGAACGCGAGTTCCTTCTCGACGCCGTCCTCACCCAGTTCCTGGATCCGGGCCTCGATGTTGGTGCTCGCCGCACCGGGCAAGTCGTCGTACTGCATCAGGACCGCGCTGAAATCGCCCGGCAGGAACGACTGTCCCTTGCGTCCGACTTGGTAGGCGCCGTCCTCGTACCAGATTCGCGGCGCCTTGTCTTTCAGGTCTTCCGGGAAACGCTGATAGAAGATGTCGTCGGCCAGCGAGATATGGTTGTCCGCCGAGAAGACCACGGTGCCTTCGGGCAGGCCGATGTTGGTGCCGTTGGCGTGACCGTGCCGATCCTTGGGCGCGCCAAAGCCTCCCGGCGGGTACAGCGAAACGGTGCTCGTTTGAGGCGACATCAGTGGCCCTCCATTCGGATCCAGACTTCTTCGACAGTAGTTCTCACGGATCGGCTGGTGACGGGATTCACCAGTTCACCGGTAGTTCGTAGACGCCGTACGCGAGCCGGTCATGCTTGAGCGGCACGTCGTCGATCGGCACGGCGAGCTCCAGGGTGGGCACGCGGCGAAACAGCGTGTGGAAGACGATCTGCAGTTCGGCGCGGGCAAGCTGCTGACCGACGCACTGGTGCCGTCCGTACCCGAATGCGACGTGCTGGCCGGCACCTGAGCGATGCAGGTACAACCGGTCGGGTTCGGTGAATTCCTTGGCGTCCCAGTTCGCCGGCGCGTTGTCGATAATGATGCCTTCTCCGGCCCGGATGACTTCGCCGGCGATGTCGATGTCCTCTGCGGCGACGCGGCGCTGGCCGTTTTGGATGATGGACAGGTAGCGCAGCAGCTCCTCGACGGCATTGCCAACGACCCTCGGGTCGTCGGTCTCTCGCAGCACCGCCGCCTGGTCGGGGTGTTGCAGCAGGGCCAATACGCCCAGGCCGATCATGTTGGCGGTGGTCTCGTGTCCGGCGATCAGCAGCCCGGTGCCGAGCTGCGCGGCTTCCTTGACGCTGAGCTCGCCCGCCTCGACCCGCTCGGCCAGGTCCGACACCGCGTCCTGCGCCGGGGACTCCATCTTGGCCTCGACGAGCTGCGCAAGGTACTTGTGCAGGCTCATCGCGCCCTTCATTGTGTCCTCGGCGGCGGCATATCGCGCAAGGCCGACATTGGCGTGGTGCTGGAACATCTCGGCGTCTTCATAGGGCACGCCGAGCAGCTGACTGATCACCAGCGAGGGCACCGGGAGTGCCAGCGCGCTGACGATCTCGCCGGGCTTGGGCCCGGCCAGCATCGAGTCGATGGCGTCGTCGGTGATCTGCTGGATCGCCGGCCGCAGACCTTCAACCCGCTTGAAGGTGAACGGTTTCGACAGCATTCGCCGAAATCGGGTGTGCTCTTCGGCGTCCGCGGTGAAGACCGATCTGGGCCGCTTGTGCACCGTGGACAGCATGCCCTCGTTCCAGTGCGGGAAGCCGGGCCGCCGGTCATCGACGCTGACCCGAGGATCGGAGAACAGCGTGCGCGCCTCTTCGTAGCCGGTGATGAGCCATGGGGTGCTGCCGTCCCAGATCTTGACGCGGGACAACGGCCGCGCGCCGGCCAGCTTAATCACTTCGGGCGGCGGGGCGAACGGGCAGCCGCTGGCACGTGCCATCGGATAGTCGGGGGCGTCAGAGATCGCCTCGGTTGTCGTGCCGGTGAGCGTGTCGGACACTTCTCACTCCTCGATGTGGATTGCTAGTGCGGGGCAACCAGCCTCGGCCTTGCGGGCATTGTCAGCCTGCTCGGCGGGCGGGTTCTCGTCGAGCACGACGACCACGCCGTCATCGTCGCGCTGATCGAAGATTTCCGGCGCATGCATCACGCAGTTTCCTGACGATGCGCATTTGTCTTGGTCCACAGAAACTTTCATCATCAACTTCTTCACTCGTGCGGCGTGACCGGCGCCAGCCATAGTCCGACGACTGCGTCGATGAGACGGGTTCCGGCGGTCTGCCAGGACGTCCACGGCGCGGATGCGCCTGCGGCCAACGCCCGTTCGCGATCGGCGCAGGTGTGGACCAGCAGATTGCGTGCCATCAGGTTGCGTTCCACCCGAACGTCGATCGGCAGTTCGGGAAGACTCCGGTTTATCCCGTCGATCACCTGCACCAGCGATTCGGATGTCAGCGCGTCTTTGACGACGATGTTGTAGTACGCAGGATCGGTCATCACCTGCGCGGCAAAGCGTGCGTACCAGCTGGGGTTGCCCAGCGCCGACAAATGATCGGTCAGTGGGCGGACCAGGCACGCGACCCAACTCCGGGTGTCCTCGGATTTCAGCGTCTTCGCGACCATGTCTTCCCGCAGGCGTTCGATGGGCTCCCGGTGCCGTTGTTCGATGGCCCGCACCAGGTCGGTTTTGGTGCCGAAGTGATAGCCGACCGCAGCATTGTTGCCCTGCCCTGCAGCCTCGCTGACCTGCCGATTGGAGACGGCGAACACACCGTGTTCGGCGAATAGCCGCTCGGCGGCGGTCAGGATCGCCTCCTGAGTGGTGCTGGCCCGGTCACTGCGCGCGGCCCTCGCGGTGGTCACCCGGCTAGTCAACGCTTCGCCTCCGATTAAGTCAAGCGATTGATTTAATTTCCCTGCTCGCTGCGCCGGCGGAGCACTTTTCCGGCGACCGTGCCGCCGTCGACTGGCAAGACGGTCCCGGTGACATACCGGGCCCGGTCGCTGGCCAGGTAGAGCGCCGCCTCCGCGATGTCATCGGGTGTGCCTTCCCGCTTCAGCGGCCGATCGGCTCGCATCTGCTCGCGAATCGCATGCTCGAAGCGCGCGCGTTCTTCGGTGGTCTTGTCCGCTGTCGTCGTCTGCAGCAGCGGCGTCGGGATGTTGCCCGGCGCGATGGCATTGACCCGAACCTCATAGTGCGCCAACTCGATTGCGGCGGACTTGGTGAACATGATGACTGCCGCCTTGGACGCGCGATACGTCATCACACCGCCCCCGGCCTGGATGCCGCCGATCGACGACATGTTGATGATCGACCCGCCACCGCTGGTCGCCATCTGGCGGGCGGCGTCGCGGGTACCGGCCATCACGCCCAGGACGTTGACCGACATGACGCGATGGAAGTCGGCCAGGTCGTCGTCGAGAAAGCTGCGGTGCATCGTGCTCGAGACTCCGGCGTTGTTCACCATGACGTCGAGCCGGCCGAAGGTCTCCACGGCCCCCGCGACCAGCGCACCGATCTGTTCGGGATTCGAGACGTCGGCCGACCGGAAAACCACCTCGCCGCCCAGCTTGCCGGCCAGCTCTTCACCACGCTCACGCTCGACGTCGGCGATCACCACCCGCGCGCCCTCCGACAAGAACTTCTCGACGATTCCGGCGCCGATACCCGAGGCACCTCCGGTGACGATCGCGACCTTGTCGAGCAGTTCATTGACCATGTCACTGAGTTAATCGGCGCGACATCGGTTAAGTCAAGCGATTGATTTAGAACGTCCACAGCCGGCTCCTAGACGCCGATGCTACGTTCGGCTCGGTGAGCCGGTTTGTTTACTTCGAATCCCCCCGGCGTTGGCCAAGAACAGCCACGCTTCCGTATGTCGGGACTGTGTCGTGGCCCGTCCTGGCCTCATGGCGCAGTTTAAGTAGCTATCCGACCGACCGTTCAAAGGAACTGATTTGAGATTCAACCGATTTGGCGCCGCAGTCGGCGTGCTGGCTACCGGCGCGCTCGTGCTGTCCGCGTGTGGAAACAACAACACCACCAATGAAGGCGGTGCGACGTCCGGTGCGTCTTCGTCGCAGGCGAACGTGAGCTGCGGCGGCAAGCACACGCTGAAGGCCAGCGGGTCCACCGCCCAGGCAAATGCGATGGCGCGTTTCGTCAACGCATTCGAGCAGGCGTGCTCAGGTCA
>DASXJI010000486.1:0-2823 GCA_036497495.1 Mycobacterium sp. | reverse complement strand
GGCAGAGGTGGCGCGGTGCATGAGCCGGTCGATGGTGGCGGTGGCGAGGGTTTTGGGCACCAGCTCGTCGAATCCGGCGGGGTGGAGATTCCTGGAGAGCGCTATCGCTCGTTTCTCGTACGCGGCGTGACAACACGGTAGCGTTGGGTACTGGTCCCAAATTGGTCCCAATAGCTCTGCCGAACCTGAACGTAAGCGAAGCATCGCCCCAGCTCAAAGCATACTTCTCTCTGTCGGGCTGACAGGATTTGAACCTGCGACCACTTGACCCCCAGTCAAGTGCGCTACCAAACTGCGCCACAGCCCGCGGCGCTGCCGGGATCGCCGGCAGCAGGTCGAAAGCCTACCGCAGACCGACGCCCGCGCGATAAAGCGTGCCGCATAACTGGCTGTGGACATGGGCCATCGATGGTGAGCAGGTAGACCGACACGTCAGCATGGACCAGTAGTCCTGTCGGTGGGCGGTGGGATGCTGGAGACAACCATGACCCGGCACACCACATTCCGGTTCTGCCTCGATCCCACGGTCGAGCAGCAGGCGGTGCTGGCCCGGCATGCCGGAGCGTCAAGGTTCGCGTTCAATCAGTGCCTGCGGTTGGTGAAAACAGCTCTGTCCCAACGCAAAACCGATCCGGACACGTCAGTCCCGTGGACGGGGTTTGATCTTATCAACACGTTCAACGCGTGGAAGAAGACCGAAGACGCCGGCCGGGCCTTTACAGTCGATACCGATGGCATCGCCGAGATCGTGGTGACCGGCCTGCCGTGGCGCACTGAGGTGTGTCAGCAGGTGTTCGAGGAAGCCGCCGTGGACTGCGGCCGGGCGCTGGCCGCCTGGTCGGATTCCCGCTCCGGCAAGCGCAAAGGTAAGCGGGTGGGCTTTCCCCGGTTCAAGAAGAAAACCTGTGCGGCGGTGTCGTTTCGGCTGCGCAACAGGCGCCGCGAGGGCCGGCCGTCGGCCATCCGGGTCGGCGACAACAACCGCCCCCGCTCAATCACCCTGTCCGGCATCGGGCAACTGGCGGTGTTCGATGACACCCGCCGGTTGCGGCGCATGATCGCCAACGGTCGCGCCAAGATCTTGTTCGCAACTATTTCGCAGCACGGGAGCCGCTGGTGGGTGTCGCTCAATGTTGAGGCCGCCGAGCTACACCCCGCCCAGCAGCACCCGCCTCACGCACCCGGAGACAACGGCGGCTGGGTCGGCATCGACCGCGGCTTGTCGGCGTTTCTGGTCGCCGCCGCGGCTGACGGCACCGAGGTGGCTCGAATCACTGATGCCCCCAAGGCCATGGCCGCCGGGATGAAACGCCAACGGCAGTTGGCGAAATCGTTGTCGCGCAAGCAGAAAGGATCCCACAACCGCCGTGACGCCGGCGCCAAGCTGGGGCGTCATCACCATCACGTTCGCAATGTGCGCCACCATTTCCTGCATCAGGTGTCCAACGAGCTGGTCAAGGCCCACGACCGGCTGGTGATCGAAAACCTGAACATCTCCGGAATGCTGGCCAACCGTCGCCTGGCCCGAGCCATCGCCGATGCCAGCTGGGCCGAATTCGCCCGGCAGCTGAAGTACAAACAAGCCTGGCGCGGTGGGAAAGTCTCCATCGCTGACCGGTGGTACCCGTCGAGCAAGCAGTGCTCGCAATGCGGAGCCATCCACGGCGATCTCAGACTGGCCGATCGTGTCTTCACCTGCGGCTGCGGATATCGCGCCGATCGTGATCTCAACGCGGCGGTCAACCTGGCCCGCTGGCGCCACGACCTCCAAAAAGCATCACCAGATCCCCGGACCCCCAAGCACGGAGGCCGGGCCACCAACGCCCGCCGACGGGACGGCGCTGACCAGCACCCCACGCGTGCCGGTGAAACCAGCCCGAAAGAAGCGGGAACCGACGTTCACACCGCACCAGCGGCCTGAACCAACGATCGCCCGAGAAGGGCGGCGCCGAACACTCACCAGAATTGTTCGACACGCTTTAAAGGGCCACCAGGCGATACAACCCGATCGCGCCGACCATCACGATCGCAGCGCGCAGCGCGGTCGGCGACAGCCGCCGACCGTAGTGCGCCCCGAGGAATCCCCCGATCAGCGAGCCCACCGCGATCAATCCCGCAGCCTCCCAGCTGATCCGGTCGAATGCGACGACGGTGTACGCCACCGCCGCCACGATGTTCACAAGCAGCGACAGCAGGTTCTTCGCCGCATTCATCCGCTGCATGTCCTCCGGCAGCAGTGCGCTCATCGCCGCGATCAGCATGATGCCCTGCGCCGCCGTGAAGTATCCGCCGTAAATCCCGATTGCGAACGTGCCGAACACAAGCGCCGCCATCTTGCGTCCACTGACGTGTTCCGGGGACCGGCCTGAGGCCTCGGCGCGCCGCCGCGCCCACTCCTGTATCCGTGGACCAATCACCACCAGGGCCAACGCCATCACCAGCAGAACCGGCACAACATTTTCGAACACCTTCGCCGGCAGGTGCAGCAGTAGCCACGCCCCCAGACCTGCGCCGATCAATGACGCCGGGATCTGCCAGCGCAGTCGGTGCCATTGCCCGCGCAGTTCGCGCCGATATCCCCACGTGCCGGACACACCGCCGGCAACCAGACCGACGGCATTCGACATCGTCGCCGTCACCGGCGGATAACCCAGCGCCACCAAAGTCGGGAACGTGATCAGCGTGCCTGAGCCGACGACTGCGTTGATCGCTCCGGCCCCCACGCCCGCCAGGGCGATCAAGATCATGTGGGAAACGGGCATTTCGCCAACCCTATCGAGACTTCGCGCCCCTCTTTTCGCGCACCCGCACGTTGATCCGGAT
>DASXJI010000485.1:0-2322 GCA_036497495.1 Mycobacterium sp. | reverse complement strand
ACCTTCAGCCGCGATTCCTGCTGAATCACTCGATCTCCTGACCTGGTTCACGTATGCACGCCCACGCGTGGAGGGCTGGAGGACGCTGGAACGCATGATCCACCAGACCTGTCGTGCATGGTCTTCGTCACCGAAAGGCACGCGGGGCTGACGGTAAAACTTTGAGATGCCAGCCGAGGTCTGCCCACGACAACCCCTAGAGTCTAGGTGAAGACCTGCTCAGAGCCAAATTCCTGGTCGACGGGCGGAAAGACCGGGACCGACTACCCGCTCATGCCGGCGATTCTCCGGTCCCAGACCCGTTCTTCCGTACTGGCGATTTGCTCGCAGAAACCCGCAACAGCCGCAGAAAGTTCGTCCAGCGTGGAGCTTATGTCGCAACGGTTGTACCGGAATCGGCGCGCCCACCGACCAGACTTGCCGGCCTTGTGCCCGGCACTTAGAACGGCGGGGGTTCGTCGTCTCTGAAGGGTGGTGCGGGTCCGCATGAGACGGTTTGGCGCGCTTGGCGATTTCGTCGCCGTTGGGTGGCAACGTAATTCGCCCGGTTTTGGGCGCGGGTACGTCGACGCCTGGGCATCGCTGCGGTTCGGTCAGCGCACCGCGGCCGGTCAGGTATCCGTTCCGGCACGCCGGTTGGTGCGCAGAGACTGCGGAACAGCAAGGCGCTGCCGGGCGTGGTGACATAGGCCTGTCCGGATGGTGCGGTCCAGATCAGCGTGCCGTCGGCAAGCTGCTGATCGCGCCAACCCCAGAAGGTTTTGATCAAATGATGAAGGCGGCAAAGGCATTTGAGGTTAGAGGCTTGCGTCCGACCGCCGTCATCGTAAGGGACCGTATGGTCGAGATCGCAGCGCATCGCCGCCTTGTCGCAGCCCGGGAATCGGCATGTCAGATCGCGACAGCGGACGAAGTCGGCTAACGCCCGGGACGGCAGGTAGCCATTCTCCGGTGGCGCATCAGTGGGATGAATCAGCGGCCGCAGCGTGGCCGAACGAGCGAGCTCGGCCACCAACTCGGCCGGGATGAGCGCGTCGCTTCCGATCATCGAGCCAGGTGTCTGCGTGGTGCCGTCGAGGGTGGCTTGTTCGGCGACCACATGGATCACCACCGCGGTGGATACCGGAGCCCCGGCCAGACAGTTGGGCTGCCCACAACGACATGTCAGCCGATCGGCCCCGACCGCCATGGCTCCCATGGCATCGGCGCGGCGCTGGTTGCGGGTACGCGGGTCATCGGCACATACCGTGGCGGCGATGGCGTCCAGGCGGGCATCGACCGCGTGGGCATCGGTGGTGATCAGTCGGCCGAATATCTCGGTCAAACCATCCGCGTCGCCCCAGATCGACACTTCCCGGTCGCCGCGCAGTTCACGACGACGCCGCACCGCATCACGATCTGCTCGGGCGACGATCCGGTCCACGTAGCTGGCCAGACGACCTTGTGTCATTGCCGGCCACCGCGCGATCACCGCTGCAAGCCGCGTATCCACGGCGGCCATCACCTCAGGGTCGGTGATCAAATCAGTGCGCTAAGCGATCGTCTGGAACATGCGATAGGAGACGTCACCAGCTTGGAGTAACGCACCGACCTTTGACAGTCGTGTGCGCATAGTCCGCGCGTAGTAGAGGTAACTGGTCGCCAGCGCCTGGGTAACGCACAACGCCGCAGCCACCTCGGCCGCGATCGCCTCCTGGGTGTCCGTGCACCAGGTTTCGCGCTCCCCGACCTGACGCAGGCGCAAAAGATCCAATTCCCCGATAGCCGCAAGCCGCTCACCTGCGGCCCGGTTCTCCACCCGCACGGCCGCACCCATCCGCCCAACAATTGCGGCAGCGATCGGATCGTCGAACATACGTTCGATTATGCCACGATCCACTGACACCATCAAGCCTGGTGTCCGACACCGACGGTTCGATCCGGACGGCGCACCGGTGCCCTCCAACCTACAACTTCTGGAGCGACCAGAACTACCGATACGGCCTGAATTTCCATGCGGCTGACCGGCTTACGCGCTCCAACAACTATGCCCATCACGCAGCACCGACAGGTGAACGATGAGCCCCGACGGCTCAAATTCGCAGCGGCGCAGCAACTTCAACGCTGACGACGACACGCAGGCCATCGGACCGAAGCGGGCGTACGCGAAGGTCGTCGCGCCCAACTCACCTGCCACGGGCATGGTGACGCGTCAGTCTCCTTGCCGGATATAGGAGTAGATGTACAACGCCATCGCCGTCGCCAGCGCGAGCAGCACCCACTGCACCAGCGCCTGGTCGATCATCGAACCCGGCGGCGGCGCGCCAGGAAGAATATTTCGCA
>DASXJI010000484.1:0-5635 GCA_036497495.1 Mycobacterium sp. | reverse complement strand
ACCGCGGAGGGCACCGTCGAGGAGAAGATCACCACCGCCATGACCCCACCGCGAAGAACTGAAGCCCCCATCTCAACCCGTGTGATCCCAGGTCCAGTGGGAGATCTGCGGGTCGTCTTCCCCGTGCTCGCGGGTGTACCGGCGCGCGTTTAGCCGGGCATCGGCCATCTGCTGACGCAGCACTGCTGCCCGACTTGCCAGGCCGTCAACCCGGTCGATGACGTCCATGACCAAGTGGAAGCGGTCGAGATCGTTGAGCATCACCATGTCGAACGGCGTGGTGGTGGTGCCCCGCTCCTTGAACCCACGGACGTGTATGTAGTGATGATTCCCGCGGCGGTAGGTGAGGCGGTGAATCAGCCAGGGATAGCCGTGATAGGCGAAGATGATGGGCGTGTCGCTGCCGAATATCGCGTCGAATTCGTTGTCCGGCAACCCATGTGGGTGCTCAGAGTCGGGTTGCAACCGCATCAGATCGACGACGTTGACCACCCGTACTGCGAGCTCGGGCAGTTCGTGGCGCAGGAGGTCAGCCGCAGCCAATGTCTCTAACGTCGGGATATCCCCGGCGCAGGCCAGCACCACATCGGGCTCGCCCGTCGCGGTACTCGCCCATTGCCAGATGCCCAGGCCGCGGGTGCAATGTGCGACCGCGGACTCCATGTCGAGATAGGACAACGCGGGCTGCTTGCCGGCGACGATCACGTTGACGTAGTCGCGGCTGCGCAGGCAGTGATCGGCTACCGACAGCAGCGTGTTGGCGTCTGGCGGAAGATAGACCCGCACCACCTCTGGGCGTTTGTTGGCAACCAGATCGATGAAGCCGGGATCTTGATGCGTTGCGCCGTTGTGGTCTTGGCGCCAGACATGGGAGCTCAGTAGATAGTTCAGCGACGCGATGGGCTGCCGCCAGGGCAATTCACGGCTGGTCGATAGCCACTTCGCGTGCTGGTTGAGCATCGAGTCGACGATGTGCACGAAGGCCTCGTAGCAGTTGAACAGTCCGTGTCGTCCGGTCAGTAGGTAGCCCTCCAACCAGCCTTGGCACAGGTGTTCGGACAACACTTCCATCACTCGGCCGGACCGCGATAGGTTTTCGTCGGTCGGCAACAGCTCCAACTCCCACACTTTGTCGGTCGATTCGTAGACCGCGTCCAGCCGGTTGGAAGCAGTCTCATCGGGACCCACCAGACGGAACCGATCACCGTTGCGTGCGATCACATCTCTCAGGAACGTGCCCAGCACCCTCGTGGCCTCATGGGTCTGGTTACCGGGTTGCGACACCGCGACCGCGTAGTCGCGAAAGTCAGGAAGGTCCAAGTCGTGCAGCAGCAGGCCACCGTTGGCATGCGGGTTGGCGCTCATCCGGCGGTCAGCGGCGGGCGCCAGCGCACGAAGCTCCGACCGCAGAGCGCCATCGGCGTCGAACAATTCCTCGGGAGCGTAACTGCGCAGCCAATCTTCGAGCTGCGCGCGGTGGGCGGGGTTGTCCCGAGTTTCGGAGAGCGGGACCTGGTGGGCTCGCCACGTTCCTTCCACCTGCTTACCGTCGACCTGCTTAGGACCCGTCCATCCTTTCGGGGTGCGCAGCACGATCATCGGCCACACCGGCCGCTCGATCGTGTCGCCGCTGCGCGCATCGCGCTGAATCGTCGCAATCTCGTCGAATGCGTCGTCAAGTGCGGCGGCTAATTGCTGATGCACGTCGGCCGGATCGTCGCCCGCGACAGTGATCGGCCGGTAGCCGTAGCCGCGCAGCAACGACTCCAGCTCGGCGCGCGGAATGCGGGCCAGCACGGTCGGATTGGCGATCTTGTAGCCGTTGAGGTGCAAGATGGGCAGCACAGCGCCGTCGCTGACTGGGTCGAGGAACTTGTTGGAGTGCCACCCGGCGGCCAGCGGTCCAGTTTCGGCCTCGCCATCGCCGACCACGCAGGCGACCACCAGATCCGGGTTATCGAACGCCGCGCCGTACGCGTGCACCAGGGAGTAGCCGAGTTCGCCACCTTCATGGATGGAGCCGGGCGTCTGGGCGGCCACATGGCTGGGAATACCGCCGGGGAAAGAGAACTGGCGGAACAACTTTCGTAGGCCTTCGGCGTCTTCCTCGATTCCGGTATATACCTCGCTGTAGGTGCCCTCCAGGTAGGCATTGGCGACCAGTCCGGGTCCACCGTGCCCGGGGCCGGTAATGAAGATGACATTGGCGTCGCGATTGCGGATGACGCGATTCAGATGGGCGTAGATCAGGTTCAAACCCGGGGTGGTGCCCCAATGCCCCAACAACCGAGGCTTCACGTGTTCGGGTGTCAGAGGCTCGCGCAGCAGCGGATTGTCCAAGAGGTAAATCTGTCCAACGGAGAGATAGTTGGCTGCCCGCCAGTACGCATCGATGCCGTCGCGTTCGTTGTCTGACATTTTCGGCGTGTGTAAGTTCATCTGACTCATTCTCCGCATAACGACACCCTGCTGGCATGGAGCAAGCGAAGTCACTGCTCACGCCGTGCTCGGGAGACCGGATACCGCCGGGTTCATCATGCATGGCACCAAACAAAAGTTGCGCGGGACGCTCGTTTTAGCAGCCGAACCTCGGTCCCGTTGAGTGGGTTTCTTCTCGCGGGAGAAGCCCTGCTGCGAGACCCGACTCGAGGTCACCACGGCGGCCTAGCAGAATTCCCTAAATGACCGACGAAGCTGATTCCGATCAGCGTGAGCATTGGGGGATGGTCGGGCACTATACGATCGCCGGCGCAGCGTGCCAGCTCGGCCGTGCGGGCACCCAATTGGCGCAGCTGCTGCGGGACAACCGCGATCGCATCGCCGTCAGTGACATCGAAATCGTTGCCGGCCAACGGTATGACCCCGGCCCGGAGGGCGCGTTCGTCGCGTTGGCTGACGTGCCGGACCTGGTGTGGCGCAGCACTCGGCCCGAAGACGCCGCCAATCATTTCGCCGATATGGATCAGCCTGGTGGCGCTGCGGCAGGCGGGCAGACGTTGATGGAGCTGTGGCACAGCGGTGACGGTACGTGGCGCAGCCCGGCCGGCTGGACTGCCTTCTACGACTCGTTGGCGCCCCCGCCAACCGATGAGCACCGCGGGGCGCTGCCGTTTCGTGCCGCGCACCTCTATGGACTGATGGTCGACGCGGTGCGCGGTGCTGACGTGCTGGGATATGTCGCGACCGCCGGTGTGCTGGCCCACTACGTTGGCGACGCGTGCCAACCGCTGCATGTTTCCCGGCTGCACCACGGCGTGCCCGGTGCCGGCGAGGACGCCGTGCACAGCGTGTATGAGACGACGATGCTCGACGAACATGCCGCCGAAGTGGTCGCCGGGGTCAACGCGGACCTCGCCAATGATCCACCCGGGCCGGCGCTCGTCACCGGTTCGGGTGAGGCGGCCGATGCCGCGGTGGCGTTGATGCAGCGAACCATCGAGGCAATCCCACCCGCCGATATCGTGTCGGTGTTCGCCGCTCACCCAGGCCCGGACCAAACCACCCAGTTGTGGAACACCTTTGGCGCCGCGACCGTCAAGCGTCTGGCAGACGGGGCGAAAACGCTGGCGATGCTATGGACTGCGGCCTGGCGGCAAGGCGGGGGAGAAACGATCGGCACTGCAAGGATTCAGCCGCAGCCAAAGCCCGCACTCCAAAAGCTCTACAACACGGACAGTTTCGCTCCAAGCGTGTGGCTCAAGGATTGGAATATCCTGCCCCGCTTCTAGATCTGGGGCGTGACAACCCCTGCCACGGCAGCGGGTATAACGCTCTCCGGAATTTCGCGCGTCGTGCTCCCCAGCTCGGTTTCGCGTGTCACGACGTAGGTGTAGCGGTCAGTGCCGGGGTCGGCGGCGAGGGGTTCCTCGGTGTCGAGGAGCTGTTCCAGGGTTTCGCGATCATCTGGATTCAGTGCATCACCATCGATGGCGCCGCTGGCTTTCAGGCCGGCGAAGCCACCGCGTCGTTCAATGATGTAGCGATTGCCCATTGCCGCGCCTACTATCCTGACTCGGGTCGACCACGCTCAGACGGCGATGTCGGGGTCGGCGATCCCTACACGCGTCCACGCTTCGTCCACGCCACGATAGACGTCGGTATCGCGTGGGAACAGCGATTTCGCGGCGGCGCGGGTGAGCGCGGCGAACTCGCCGAAGTTCGTCGATGGTCGGGCCTTGTCACTCGTGAGCGCGGCGTACCAGACTTTCCCGGCCTTTTCCCAGGCTTGTCCACCGATGGTCGTCGCCGCGAGGTAGAAGGCGTGATTCGGAATGCCGCTGTTTTCATGCGGATCGCCGTGGGGGACGTAGTCGTTGTAGTGAGACGGTTGCGGCGACAGGCAGTGTCGCGAGCCGGGGGCGGCTAGATCGCGCAGGCACGTGTATCCCTTTTGCAACGCGACGGGGCCGAGGACACCAGGGCCGACCAACCAGTCCGCCTGTGCGACAGTCTCCTTGCGCCGCCACTGATGAAATACCGCGCCGAACACATCAGAGACACTCTCGTTGAGTGCGCCGGGCTCGTCGGCGTAGTCCAGGCCTGCGGTGAATTGGGTGACACCGTGGGTCAACTCGTGGCCGATGACGTCATCCGATTTGGTGAAGTCGGTGAAGACTTGACCGTCACCGTCCCCGTAGGTCATCTGGGACCCATTCCAGAAGGCGTTGTCGTAGCGCACACCGTAGTGAATCGACGACATCAACGTCATGCCGGCATCATCAACCGAGTTGCGGCCAAAGCATCCCCGGTAGAAATCGATCACCGCGTGGGTCGTATCGAACGCGCGCTTCGCCGTCATGTCCGAACTGCCACCCGGGTTCGCGACGGGCGTGCCGGGCAGTGATTGGGTGTTTTTGCAGTCGTAGACCGTGACCGCCGGCACCCGTGCGAGTACACCCGCCAACCGAAGGCTCGTGATCCCTGCGGCGCGCAGCGTGGATTGCGTGGCTTCGCTGTGGGCGTGGCGTAGTTCTCGCCAAGCGGATTCCACGGCGGCGCTGTTGAGGAGCGCTTGTCGGGACTCCGTCGGGATCGAATCGTCGTCAGCGAGTCTGCGCAATACAGCTGTAGGCACAATGAAGCGATCGTGACAGCCCCACATCAGACACCTCCTTAGCGCCACGTGCGCTCGATACGTCAGCCGGCTCTCAATCTTCCACGGAGACCTCTAGGTCGTCGAATGGGCTCGGCGTAACGGTCGACTCAGATCTCGAAGCCGGTGTCGCCGATGCCGGCGGCTGCGCTGGACAGGTCGCCCGCAACAGAGGTGTCAGCCCGAACCAACGCCCCCGCCCGCGCGCGAATATCCGCAGCGAAAACTTGGGCCTGCGCCTGGCGGGCAGCCAACTCTGCCGCGGTGCGGCTGGTCTGGCTGTCAGTCACCGAAAAATCGTCTCCGACGATGAATCCCGCATTATGGGCGTCTTCGACCGCGTAGAGAACGCGGTTACCGAGGTGGTCCAGTACGCCGGCCTGTTGGCGGGCGATGCGTGACGTGCTGCGAAGCTGATCTGCCTGGCCACTGGCAACGGTGTAGTCCGATGTCGTCCGTGCTCGAAGCGCATCGGCGGCTGCACCTTGCCAGTCCAGCACATGCGCTTGGTTGCGGACCTGCCAGTGCGCGTCCTCCCACCGG
>DASXJI010000483.1:0-7405 GCA_036497495.1 Mycobacterium sp. | reverse complement strand
GCCAAGCAGAGGCGCGACTGCGGCCCAAACAAAAACGCTGAGCCAGACCACAAACCACGCGCGGCTGACACCGCGCACTGTTTGAATGCTTCTATGGTCGGTGCGTGGATCGGCTTCGCGGCCGGGCTGATGCTGGTGATGTGGACGCTGATGAGCGTCGCGGGCACCCTGGTCGTCCCGCGGGCGGTCAATTCCCCGGCCGGCCGGATGGTCGACTGGCTCCTGGACATCGTGTTTCGAATCCTCACCAGGCCGGTGCGTTCCTTCGACCGCAGGGACAAGATCCTGTCCTGGCAAGCGCCGATGTCGTGGCTCGCCCGGCACGCCGCCTGGCTCGGCATGCTCATCGTCGGCTTTGCGTTCTTGTTGTTGCCCAGCATGAAAGGCCATCTAGGGCAAGCTTTTTCCGAGGCCGGGTCCTCGATATTCACCCTTGGCTACGCGGCACCGTCGACTGGTGACAGCACGACGCTGGAGTACCTGGCGGCGTTCACGGGGTTGGTCGTGATCGGATTGCAGGTCGGCTACCTGCCGACGCTGTATGCCGCGTTCAACAAGCGCGAAACCGAAGTCACGCTGCTCGCCACGAGGGCGGGTGTGCCGGCATGGGGGCCGGAGCTACTGGCCCGCAGCCGGTGGGGCATCCAGGACGGCAACATGGCGCAGGTTGCCGAAACCCTGTTCTTCTCCGGGGAGCGGTGGGCCGCAGAAGTGGCCGAATCGCACACCACCTATCTCACCCTGGTCCGCTTCCGCTCGCCTCGGCCACTGTCGCACTGGCTGACCTCGTTGATCGCGGTGATGGATGCCGCGGCGCTGCACCTGGCGCTGGCCCCGTCGCTCGAACCGAAGCTGGCACCACGCCTGGCGCTTCGGATGGGCTTGGTGGCCATGTCGCAGATCGCCCGAACACTGGGACGGCCGGTGCCCGCTGAACCCGGCCCCGACGCGCCAGCCTCGTCGACATTTGCCGACTTCAACAGGCGGTCGCCATGCTGCGTGAAGTCGACTACCCGATCGAACGCTCTGAGGAGGAGGCGTGGCCGCATTTCTGGGGTTGGCGGGCTAACTACGACGCGACGGCGCTGCTGCTTGCCAAGCAACTCGACGCGCCACCGGCGCCGTGGACGGGCACGCGGCGCTGGCCCTCCACTCCGATCCTCCCGCGTCGACCGCCGGCCATGATGGCACCCCAAGATCGACCAGAACGGTAGCCTCACCACATGGAGCGTCCGCGGCGCGGTCCGGTGTGGCTGGGCATCGATGTGGCCTGTGTGCTGGTGTTTTGTGCATTGGGGCGGCGCAGCCACGATGAGGGGCTCAATATCGCGGGCATCGCCTCAACAGCGTGGCCCTTCCTGAGCGGGACCGCCGTCGGGTGGCTTGCCGTTCAGGCGTGGCGTCGGCCGACAGCGGTATATCCCACCGGGGTCGTGGTGTGGCTGGGCACGGTCGTCATCGGGATGCTGCTGCGTAAGGCCACCTCGGCCGGCGTCGCCGCCAGTTTCATCGTGGTGGCGTCAGCAGTCACCGCGCTGCTGCTGCTGGGCTGGCGAGCGTTAGCCCAGCCCGGGCGGCGCGCAACGCTCTCGAAAAGGCAGGCGTGACCATGGCGCGACCAGACAGCGACACCTGGGGTCCGGCCACTAGCGTCGGGACCACCGCGACCTTGGTGGCGACCGCGAGGGCGCTGGCACACCGGGCGGGGTTGATCAACGACCCGTTCGCTGAGCCGTTGGTCACCGCCGTCGGGAGCGACTTTTTCACCAGGGTGGCCAGCGGCGAGATGGCTCTCAGCGACCTCGGCGACAACAACGGATTAGCATTGCTGACAGATCTTTTGGCGGTTCGTACCCGATTCTTCGACAACTTCCTCACCGACGCGTGCCGGGGCGGGATTCGGCAGGCTGTGATACTGGCGTCGGGGCTGGACGCCCGGCCCTATCGGCTGTGGTGGCCGGCCGGCACCACGGTGTACGAAGTCGATCAACCCCACGTGATCGACTTCAAAACCCAGACGATGCGAGGCCTCGACACGGTTCCCTCCGCCAACCGGCGCGCGGTGGGCATCGACCTTCGGCAGGACTGGCCGGAGGCGTTGCGGAGGATCGGCTTCGACACCACCGAACCCACCGTGTGGGTTGCGGAGGGATTGTTCATCGGGTTTCTGCAGCCGGCCGCACAGGAGCGGTTGCTTGACAACGTCACCGCGTTGAGTGCGCCCGGAAGCCGGGCCGCGGCCGACTATTTTCCGGACCGGCCGCAGCCGCTCAGGAGTCAGGAACACGCTTTGGCGGACGGCTGGCGACAGTTCGGATACAAAGGCGACATGGCTGAATTCACCTATGCGGAGGAATACCGTGACGTCGCCGAATCCCTGGCCGCACTCGGTTGGCAGACTGTCGTGACGGGGCTTGAGAAGCTGTTCACCGCTACCGGGCTACCGGGTTTGCGTCGCCAAGATCTAAAGGGCGTGCCGGTGGCGGGCCGCTATGTTCGCGCGGTTTTGGCGTAGTCGCGGCGGAATGCAGCCAACGACGAGACGTTAGACATGTAGTGATGCTTCGACCCAGCCAACCCACCGCCTCGGGCCAGCTGCGTTTCCTGGCGGTCGGTCCGGACGATCCCAGGGCTCAGCCTCTGCTGGACGAGCTGGCGGTCGAGTATGCGCAGCGCTACGAGAGCACGCCGCCCACCGTGATGGCGTGGTTGCGGTCGGTTCCGCTGGCCGAGTTCGCGGCGCCCGATGGCGGCTTTCTGATCGGTGAGGTCGACGGGATGACGGTCACCGGCGGTGCGTTCCAGCGATTCGACGCTGAGACGGCCGAGCTCAAACGGATTTGGACCGATGGCGCGCACCGCCGCTGTGGGTATGCCACCGCACTGCTCGTCGAACTGGAAAACACCATCGCCACTCGCGGCTATCGGCGCGTGTACCTGACGACGGGCCACCGTCAGCCAGAGGCCGAAGCGCTGTACGAATCGACGGGTTACACACGGCTTTCGGAGCCGTTGCCGTCGCGGGGACCCGTCTTCCCGATCGCATTCGTCAAGGATCTCCCATGAACCCCGCGCTGCATCTGGGTGTTGCGCTCGACGGCTACGGCTGGCATCGGCAGGCGTGGCGAGCTACGCTAGCCGCCCAGCCCGCCACGGAATCGGTTTTCAGCGGCCGGTATTGGTCTGGTTTGGCGGCCACCGCGGAGCGTGGCCTGCTGGATTTCCTCACCATCGACGACACCCTGACGCCCCAGCCCGGCAGGCGCGAATCGATCAGCCCGCGGCGGCTGGCCGGGCGCGGCGACGCCGTACTCGTCGCCGCGCGCATCGCCCCGGTGACCAGGCACATCGGCCTGATTCCGGTGGCCACCGTCACGCATACCGAGCCGTTTCACATCTCCAAAGCCATCGCCACCTTGGATCACGTGTCGCACGGGCGGGCCGGCTTTCAGCCACGGGTCAGCTCGACGGGGCACGAGGCCGCGCTGTTCGGGCGGCGCGAGGCGACCGCCGACGGCGGCGACTTGTTCGACGAAGCAGCCGATGCCGTCGAGGTGGTGCGCCGGTTGTGGGACAGCTGGGAGGACGACGCGATCATCCGCGACGCGCAGACCGCGCGCTACATCGACCGGTCCAAGCTGCACTACATCGAGTTCCAGGGGAAATACTTTTCGGTGAAAGGCCCGTCGATCACCCCGCGTCCGCCGCAGGGGCAGCCGGTGGTGGCGGCGCTGGCACATGGACCGAGGATCTACGAATTCGCCGCCAATAGCACGGATCTCGTCTTCATTACGCCTACCGACGATGTGTCGCTGGACTCGATCCTCGATGAGGTCAAGGCGGCCGGTGGACAGCATTTGAAAGTGTATGCCGACGTGGTGGTGACATTCGGCGGCGATACCGAATTCGGTTCTGACGCATTGATCTTCGACGGCAGCCCGGCGGATGTGGTCGACCTGTTGCTGGGCTGGCAACAGCGGGGCGTCGACGGTGTGCGACTCCGGCCGGCCGTCAATGCCACCGACCTTCCGGTGATCGTCGACGAGGTAGTACCACTGTTACAGCGGGCCAAGCGGTTTCGGACAGCCTACCGCGAGGGCGAGACGCTGCGTCAACGACTCGGCCTGCCCGTCGCGCCCAACCGGTACGCGAAGGTGCGGCCGTGACCACCGTCCCGCTGTCGATCCTGGACCTGTCTCCGATCAGCGCCGGCAGTGACGCTGCGACGGCGTTGCATAACACGATCGATCTCGCCCAACGCGCGGAGCAGTGGGGATATCGCCGGTTCTGGATCGCCGAACACCACTTCGTCGGCGTCGCCAGTTCCGCGCCGGCGGTGCTGATCGGACAGATCGCGGCCGCTACCAACACAATTCACGTCGGGTCGGCCGCAGTCCAGCTCGGCCACACCACGGCCGCCGCGGTGGTGGAAAGCTTCGGCATGCTCGACGCGTTCTACCCGGGGCGCATCGACCTTGGCCTCGGCCGGGGGCAGCGGCGCGATACCGGGTTCAAGCCGAAGAGTCCATCGGCCAAGAACCGCCCACCCCGGCAGTGGCGCGAAGTCGACGGCGTGGTGATCCCACTGCCGTTCGACCTACGGGGACTGCTCGACACCGAGCGCGTCATGGCGACGATGGAAATCCTGCAGCAGCCAGAGGCCGTGGCGCCCGACTTCGCCGATCAACTCGGCGACATCCTCGCGATGCTCGACGGCAGCTACCAGGCCGGCGGATTCGACGTGCACGCCGTGCCGGGTGAGCGATCGGGGTTGGTGCCCTGGATCTTTGGCAGTACACGGGGCCAGAGCGGGCGGCTGGCCGGCGCGCACGGACTGCCGTTCGTGGCGAGCTACCACATCACTCCGGCGACCGCGCTGGAAGCCATCGAGGCCTATCGGGATACGTTCGTCCCGTCGGCAACACTGCAGGAGCCCTATGTCGTGGTATCCGCCGATGTCGTGGTGGCCGAAGACAGCGCCACCGCGCGGCAACTGGCGGCCGGCTACGGGCCGTGGGTGTACTCCATCCGCACCGGGGTGGGCGCGGTGCCCTACCCGGCCCCCGGTGATTGCCGGCCGCTGACCGAAGAGCAACTGCCGGTGGTCAAGGACCGGCTGGAGACTCAACTCGTCGGCGACGCCGACGAGGTCGCAGAGCGGCTCTCTGCCCTGCAACGCCTGAGCGGTGCCGACGAACTTGTCGTCACGTCGGTGACACATGACCACCAGGCGCGTCTGCGCTCGCATGAGTTGCTCGCACAACGCTGGGGGATCGGCAAATGAGTTCACGGGAAGGCCAGCACCGCAAGCCCATTCATCTAGCCGCACATTTCCCGGGCGTCAACAGCACGACTGTGTGGACTGACCCGGAATCGGGCAGCCAGATCGAGTTCGACTCGTTCGCGCACATGGCCCGCACCGCCGAACGCGGTTTCTTCGACTTCTTCTTCCTTGCTGAGGGGCTGCGACTGCGTGAGCATCGCGGCCAGATCTACGAGCTCGACGTGGTGGGCCGGCCGGACACGTTCACCGTGCTGGCGGCGCTGGCCGCCGTCACCGGCCGGCTGGGGCTGACCGGTACGATCAACACCACGTTCAACGAGCCTTTCGAGGTGGCAAGGCAATTCGCGACCCTCGACCAGCTGTCTGACGGCCGCGCGGGCTGGAACATCGTCACCTCGTCGGACGCGTTCACCGGTGCGAACTTTCGGCGCGGTGGTTTCCTCGATCGTGCTGACCGCTACCAGCGTGCCGAGGAGTTCCTCAGTGTGGCACGCGAATTCTGGGACAGCTGGGCATCGGATGCCGTGCTGGCCGATGTCGATTCGGGAACTTACCTCAATCCCGACCGGGTGGCAGTGGTCGACCATCACGGCCCGCAATTCGACGTACACGGAGTTGCGACACTGCCCGCGGGGCCGCAGGGACATCCGATTCTGTTGCAGGCCGGGGACTCCGACGAAGGCCGCAACTTCGGCGCCCACTACGCCGATGCGTTGTTCACCCTGCATGGGTCATTAGAGGAAGGCCAGCGCTATTACGCCGACGTCAAAGGCCGTGCGGCATCCTACGGGCGAAATCCAGACGACCTCAAGGTGTTTCCGGCAGCCACGTTCGTGCTCGGTGACACTGCCGAGGAGGCTGATGACAAGGCGCACTACGTCCGGCGCCAGCAAGTCAGCGGCCCGACGGCGATCGCGATGCTCGAGCAGGTTTGGGGCCGTGACCTTTCGGACTACGATCCCGACGGACCGCTGCCCAAGGATGATCCGAGTGGCGACACCAGCATCACCCAGGGCCGCGTCCGGCATGGCGACCCGATCGAGGTGGCCCGCCGTTACCGGGAACGCGCTGAGGCGCAAAACCTTTCGATCCGCGAACTGATCATCGCCGTTAGCAGCCGTGAGCAGTTCGTCGGTACCGCCGATCACGTCGCCGCGGAGATCGACCGCTACATTCAGTCCGACGCCTGCGATGGGTTCATTTTTGTGCCGCACCTGACGCCGCACGGCCTGGACGAGTTCGTGGACCACGTGGTGCCCGTGCTGCAGGAACGTTCAGGGTTCCGCACCGAATACAGCGGAACCACGCTGCGCGAGCATCTCGGGCTGACCAGCTGACGGATTATTTGTGATAGGCGCCGACAGGTCTCACGTGGGCCAGTGAACGGCGTCGGGCCAGAGCAGGGTTTCGATTACGTGTTGGCTTACCTCGTCGGCAATGACGCGCTCCGGGCGGGTGGAGGAGTGCCGTCCCCAAATGGTCAACAGCCGGGCCGCCGCATCGAGTTCTACTACGGCGTCGCCGTCGGCAGACTCGTCGGCGAGTTCGAACCGCGCGTTTCCATCCGAGTCGGCGGCCAGTATCACGTCGGCCTGATCTGGAGACCGCAGCACGACGCTAAGCGGATGTCGGGCAGCATGCTTCATCCGCTCGCGGGAGGATTCCAACAGCGCCGGCATGGCGTTGAGCACCGTCACCGCGTGGGCGGTGAGTTCGGGCTGGCTCAGTAGCAGGTTGGAGACCGCGTCCTCGCCGGCGATATCCCAGCGGTGGATGGCTGCCTCGCTGCGCGAATGAGTGGCGATTTGCGCAGCGGTGAGCGAGGCGCCGGTGAATTCGAAAGTGGCATCTGCACCGAGCGCGGCCAGCGCCGCCACCGCTTCGGTCTTGCGTTGGATTTCCCGTGACCAGGCAGCGCGTAGGTCCCCGTCGGGCAAGGCCCGAAACGGCGCCTCGCGGCTGGTGAACTCCCGAGTTGGGCGCGGCGGCAACCCGGCGAGTTTTTCTTCGATCAAATCGGCGATCTCTTTGGATCCGGCGGCCAGATGGGCAACGATATCGTGGGTGGTCCAACCCGCGCAGGCGGTAGGCGCAGTGGGAGCCGCATCGTCGACCGTTGCC
>DASXJI010000482.1:0-3139 GCA_036497495.1 Mycobacterium sp. | reverse complement strand
GACGGCCGCAACTGCCTCGACGTGCAGAAGTGGCAGCAAGCCGGTTGGCGCGTGCACTGCTTGGGTCGGCGCGTAGCCTGACCGCGTGGACTATGCGGTCGAGTTCCTCGAGCAGAACCGCGCCTTCGGCGAGGTAATCCGCAGCGGCGAACCGTCGACTCCGATACCGACGTGTCCCGGTTGGAACCTCACCCACCTGCTGCGGCACGTCGGCCGCGGTGATCGGTGGGCCGCGCAGATCATCGCCGACCGCATCGACGGTTACCTCGACCCGCGCGCGGTCGAGAACGGCAAGCCGCCGCCCGACCCGGATCAGGCGATCGACTGGCTGCACGGCGGGGCACAGCTGTTGACCGATGCGATCGAAGACATCGGGGCGGAAACCGCCGTGTGGACTTTCCTGGGCCCGCGCCCGGCTTACTGGTGGGCGCGGCGCCGACTGCATGAGGCCACGGTGCACCGCGCCGACGGGGCACTGGCGCTAGGGCTCGAGTACGCGCTTTCGCCCGGGCTGGCCGCCGACGGTGTCGGCGAATGGCTCGAGCGGGTCGCGAGCGAGGCCGGTCGCGACGACACGCCAATTCCGCTGCAGGACGGCCACACTGTGGCTTTGTGCGCCACCGATCCCGGGATGGGCATCGCCGGCCAGTGGACGATTCGCGCAGACGGTGGCCGCATTTCGTGGTCGCACGGCGTCCAAGACGGCTCAGTGGTGCTGCGCGGTGGCGCCGTCAACCTGCTACTGGCACTCGTCCGGCGAGTCCGATTAGAAGACACCGACATCGCGGTATCCGGCGACGCGTCAATATGGCAGAACTGGCTCGGGCGCACGCCTTTCTAGGTCCACGCGGTACCTTTCACACCATGACCACATCGGAGATGGCCACCGTGCTGGCTTGGCATGACGCCTTGAATGCGTCTGACCTCGACACCCTGCTGGCTCTGTCCAGCGAGGACATCGAAGTCGGCGATGCGCATGGCGCCGCCCAAGGCCACGCCGCATTGCGGGACTGGGCATCGGCCCACCCTCCGCACGCCGAAGTCGGCAAGATATTCGTCCACGACGGCGTCGTCGTCGTCGAACAGAAGATCGGCGGCCCAGGCGAATCCGACTCCACCGTCGCGTCTGCCTTCCGCGTGGTGCACGACCACGTCACCTCGGTATTTCGTCACGACAGCCTGGCTGCAGCGCTCGCTGCCACCGAACTGACCACCGCTGACCTCGTCGACTGAGGAGTGACAGATGCGAGGAATCATCCTGGCCGGCGGTTCGGGTACGCGGTTGTACCCGATCACCATGGGCGTCAGCAAGCAACTGCTGCCGGTCTACGACAAACCGATGATCTATTACCCGCTGTCCACGCTGATGATGGCCGGGATTCGCGACATCCAGGTGATCACCACCGTGCCGGACGCGGTCGCATTCGAACGAATTCTCGGTGACGGCAGCCAATTCGGCATCAACATTAGCTACGCGGTACAAGGTCAGCCCGAGGGTCTGGCCCAGGCGTTCGTCATCAGCGCCGGTCACATTGGCTCCGACTCGGTGGCTTTGGCGTTGGGCGACAACATCTTCTACGGGCCCGGGCTGGGCACCAACCTCCGACGTCACCAAGAAATAAGCGGGGGAGCAATTTTCGCCTACTGGGTAGCCAACCCGTCGGCATACGGTGTCGTCGACTTCGGCGCGGACGGCATCGCGTTGTCGATCGAAGAGAAACCGGCCACGCCGAAATCCAACTACGCGGTGCCGGGACTGTACTTCTACGACAACGACGTAATCGAAATTGCCCGGAGCCTAAAGCCCTCTGCGCGCGGTGAATACGAGATCACCGATGTCAACAAGACCTATCTCAATCAGGGTCGGCTAGCCGTCGAAGTGCTCGCCCGCGGCACAGCCTGGCTGGACACCGGGACATTCGACTCACTGGCTGATGCCGGTGACTACATTCGCACGCTCGAACGTCGCCAGGGTCTGAAAGTCAGCGTGCCCGAAGAAGTCGCATGGCGGATGGGCTTCATCGACGACGAGAAACTGGCCCGTCGCGCCGAATCCCTGCTGAAATCCGGCTACGGCACCTACCTTCTGCAGCTGCTGGAACGACGCTAGAGATCAGCCACCCGACAGCGGACGCCCCATGACGGTGAGGCGGTTTCCGTAGCGGGGGCCGTGACCGAACCCGCCGGACCTGCCGGCGGCCGCACCAGGCATGCCGGGCATGCCCGCCGGGACCGCTCCGGTACCGCCGCCGGTCGGACCGACCGCATTGGTCCAGCCGCCACCGGCATAGGTCACGCCGCTGTGGTTGGCGACCTGCGCTGCCGCCGTCCACGCCGGGGGGACGGACAGCTTGCCGACCAGTGTGCTTCCAGTGGTGTTCACCGAAACGCCCACACTCGGCACGCTCACCGGCGCAGGCGGCTGCGGCGTGACCAGGCCGGTAACGCCCGCGCCCCCGGGCGCCGACTCGACGCTTGGTTGCAACGAGTTGATGTCGGCCATACCGCTGGTGACCGCAGGCGCGACAAGCGCGGGGCTGACGTATGAGCCCGACACGAAACCGTTCAGGAAGGTGGAGTTCAGGAAGGTTCCGATGGAGCTTCCGTCCGCGCCGTCCAAGAAGTCGAGCAAGTCGGTAAGCGCACTCGCCGGCTGCGTGGCCGCGTTCGTGGCTGCCGATACCGGCGAGGTGAGTTGCTTCAACGACGACGGGATCGTTGACGTGAGTTGCTGCAGCTGCGATTGCACACCGCTCCCGGTGCTGGCGCCGTTGGCCTGCGTGACCGCCGAACCCTGCATGGCCTGGGCCGCTGGATTCGACGTCTCCGGCGGCTGGCTGAACGCCTTGACCGATGAGGCCGCGGCTGAGCTGCCGGCGTAGCCGTACATGGCCGCAGCGTCCTGTGCCCACATCTCGCCGTACATCGTCTCGTTGGCGGCGATCGCCGGGGTGTTCTGGCCGATCACGTTTGTCGCGACCAACATCGCCAGCTGCGTGCGGTTGGCGGCGACCTCAAGCGGGGGGACCGTCATCGCGTATGCCGCCTCGTAGGCGCTCGCAGCGGCCGAGGCCTGGGCTGCGGTCTGCTCGGCTTGCGCGCTGGTGGTGTTCATCCAGGTGATGTACGGGTCGACAGC
>DASXJI010000481.1:0-11344 GCA_036497495.1 Mycobacterium sp. | reverse complement strand
TTTCGCCGGTGATCGCGGACTGGTCGACCACGGCCTCGCCGTCGACCACGTCACCGTCGACCGGGATCGCGACGTGGTCGTGGATCACCACGTCGTCGCCGATCTGCACGGTGTCGATCGGCACCTGGACCTCGTTCCCGTCGTCCAGCCGGATCCACGCGGTGTCGGCGGTGCCGCGCAACAGATCCGAGATGGCCCGCCGGGTTCGGCGCAGGGTCAGATCTTGAAGGTATTCACCGATATTGAGCAGCCACAGCACGGTGAGTGCGACTACGTTCTCGCGCAGCACCAGGCTGGCCACCGTCGCTGCGGTGACCAACGCATCGGTGCCCGCGCGGCCGGACCGCAGGCCGCGCAATGCACCGCGCAGGAACGGGTAGCCCATGAACACCGTCGCTCCGGTCGCGACCAGTTGGCCGGACGCGCTCAGCAGGGGTGCCCGGTTGAAGGCGTAGCGGCGCACCCCGAGCAGGGCCAGCGCCGCACCGCCGATCACCATCCGCAGCACCTCGGTGTTGCGGATATCCGACGACCGTGGGGTGCGAACCGGAATGAGTTCGGCGGCAACGTGTTCGGCTGAGGTGATGGCTGCCAGCACTTCGGCGCGATCGCAGCGCTTCGGCGAGTACCAGACGACGACGGAGCCGGTACGCGGATAGGCGTGCACGGCCCGTACACCGTGCTGCTCGTCCACAGCCTCTTCCACCGCGACCGCGCGCCGTGAATCCGCGCGCACCCACGGCACCTTGACCCGCATCCGCCCGGCGGCGTCGGACACGACCAACAAGTCGGTCATGTCGATGGATCAGTGCTCGTGATCGTGGTCGTGGTCGCCGATGGCAGGAGGCTGCGCCTCCTCACCGATGCGCTCGCGAGCTTCGGCCACCACGTCGGCCAGTTTCAGCCGGGCGGACTCGGCTGCTTCCTCGGCCCGCCGCGTGCCGCGCAGGCTCCACTCGGTCGCGGTGACCGCGGCGGCGCGCAGCGGGGCCTTGTCCAAAGCCTTGCGCAGGACTTCGTAGGCGCTGACACCGACCAGGCCGGTTACCACCGTCCCGGCCGCCTTTCCCAGTAGGCCATGCACCACCATCGCGACTCGTCCTCCCGTCATGTCTTTGCGGCCCGAACTCCGGGCCTTTCACGACGTTAACATCCATATATAGCGATATCAACATGGATTCTGCGTGGACGTTCAGTCCAGCGTGCGGGTGACCTTCTCGGTTTCCGTCCGGCGGGCCAAGGCAACCGGGTCGGGGTTGGCGACGTGCACCAGCGACCCGCCGACCGCCAACACGCTCAACAAGCCGTCGATCACGTCGTCGGCCTTGCTCCAGGAGATTGTCGAAAGCACCCGGTCGTCGGCAGTCAAAGCCTTTGCCGCCGCGGTGCTTTCGCAGGCCTTTAGCACCTGCTCGACGGATCGGCCGGCCAGCGCCGGGCCGGGATGCTGCTCGGCGACGATCTGGTCACCATGGACCCGCACCGCGGTCGCGTAGTCGGTGACGCCGATCGGCAGATCCGGCGCCGGACGCCCGAACGCATCCAGCGAGAGCACCGCGACCTCACTGGCACCGGTGGCGTCGGCCTCGTCCAGTCGCTCGGCCGTGCACAGGGCGATGTCGGCGGCTGTGTCTTTGCGGCCGTCCAGTACTACGTCCGCGCCGATCCACCACACGCCGAACAGCACCGCCGCGGTCTGCCAGTGTGCCGGCAGCAGCACTGCCACCCGGCTGTCCGGACCGCCGCCCAACTCGTCGCGCAACAGGTTGCCGGTCTTGGCCGCCCAGTTGGCCAGCGTGACCGCGGACAACTCGATGCGTTCGCCGGTGGCGTCGTCGTAGTAGGTGATGCGCGGGCCGACCGGGTCGGCACGCAACATCGGATCCAGGATCGCCGCGCTGAGGTTCACCGGGTCAGTAGATCAGTTGACGCACTCCGGATGGTCGGAGCCCGCAGTCAGAATCGGCGAGGGCGGGGGAGCGTCGGACTTGTCCGACCCGGAGTTCGACGAGCCCGCCAGCGTGGCCCGGCTGCCGCCATCGCCCAGGCCCGAGCCCGGTCCGGTGTAGTCATTGCCCAGCACCACCCGAACCGTGCCCTGCGGTACCGACGTGTTGGCGATGACGGGCAGCCCGCCGAGTTCTTTCGCGATGGCTTTGGCGCCCACGTCGTCGGCTTTGGCGGCCTGCACCTGGCTGCGGGACACGTGCGCGGCATCGTTGTTGCCGACCTTGCCCGCGCTGAATCCCTTGGAGGTCAACACTTCTGACACCGAGGCGGCGAGGCCGTTGATGTCAGTGTCGTTGAGGACGCTGGCGCTGGTCTTGCCGGGTGCGTAGGCCAGCTCCTCGGTCTTGCCCTTGGCCTGATCCTGCAGCAGGCCACCGACCCAATCCTGGACCTGATGCGGATCGATCCGCACCACGCTGTGCATGCCGTCGTCGCTCCAGCCGGATTCGTCGAGCACCGGAATGGTGGCGAAGGCGACCTTGCCCGCGGCCAACTTCTGCAGTTGATTCACGAAATCCATGATGTCCCAGCCGGATGACAGCACCACCGAACGCTGGATGGCCGACTGTAGCCGGTTCATAGTCGCCGGGCTGGACAGTGTCTTACCGGAGATCACCTGGTGAGCCAGCGAGGACATCACCACCTGCTGACGCACCACCCGGTCCAGGTCGCCGCGCGGCAACTCGTGGCGCTGGCGAACGAAGCTCAGCGCCTGCGGGCCGTTGAGCTTCTGCGGGCCGGCCGGGAAGTCGGCGCCCGAAAGTGGTTCGAAGACAGGCTGTTTGAGGCAGACGTTGACGCCGCCGAGGGCGTCGGTGATCAGCGAGAAACCCAGCAGTCCGATCTCGGCGTAGTGGTCGACGGTGACGCCGGTGAGGTCGGCGACCGTCTTGATCAGCGCTTCGCGGCCGGCTTCGGTGCCTTTCCGCTCGGCCTCGTCGGCGGCTACGCCCGATTCGACCAGGCTTACCCGCTTCTCTTCCTTGGTCTGGCCGTAGACGCCGTTGATTTTGGTCTTGCCCAGGCCGGGTGCGGACACGTAGGTGTCGCGCGGAATGGAGATCGCGGTGGCCGATTTTCCGTTGTCGGGGATACGCACCAGGATGATCGTGTCGGTGTTGCTCGCCACCTCGTCACCGGCCCGCAGGGTCGCGAGCTCTTGCGGGCTCAGCGGGTTGCCGTGCGCATCGGCGCGGCTGTCCATGCCGACCAGCAGGATGTCGAGCGCCCCGTCATCGCCGCCGTGGCCCAGCGACGGCGCGAAGACGTGGTAGATCCCGTCCTCGAAGGAGCGGACTTTGCTCCATGCCACCCCTGTCACGAGAACGACCAGTGCGGCCGTGACCGTCGCAATCACACGAGTCACTCGTTGCTCAGACATCACATCAGGCTACTTGCGTCACAGCAGTATCGCTGGTAGCCGGGTCCCGGCGTGCCAGACTCGTGACTTATGACCGCCGGCGACGATGCAGCGCCCGACGACGATGCAGCCCGCGAAGCGGGTGAGGAGGAGTTGGGCAATCGAGAGCGAAGCGATGAGGAGGAGCGGCGCAGATGACGGGCAGAATCGTGATCGCCGGCGGTGACGGGCAGGTCGGTAGCGTTCTGGCGGCCGAGGCGACTCGGCGCGGGCGCGACGTGCTGGCGTTGACGTCGTCGCGGTGGGATATCACCGATCCGCAGTTGGCCGGCCAGATCGTGCAGGCCGGCGACGTGGTGGTCAACTGCGCGGCCTACACCGCCGTCGACGATGCCGAAGCCGACCAGGCCAGGGCGTACGCGGTCAACGCCGCCGGACCGGAATATCTCGCCCAGGCCTGCGCGCGGGCCGGTGCGCGGATGGTGCACATCTCCACCGACTACGTGTTCAGTGGCGACTTCGGCGACGCCGCGCCGCGGCCGTATGAGCCGGGCGACGAGACCCGGCCGCTCAGCGTCTACGGCCAGACGAAACTGTCCGGCGAGCAGGCGGTGTTGGCGGCATTGCCGCAGGCCGTGGTGGTCCGCACCGCCTGGGTCTACACCGGTGGAACCGGGAAAGACTTCGTCGCCACCATGCGAAACCTGGCGGCCAGCGACCGCGTCATCGACGTGGTGGACGATCAGACCGGATCGCCAACGTACGTCGCCGACCTGGTCGGCGCGCTGCTCGAGGTGGTCGACGGGCGCGTGGACGCCCCGGCGGGAATCGTGCATGCCGCCAACGGAGGCGAGGTCACCCGATTCGGACAGGCCCGCGCGGTCTTCGAGGGCGTCGGCGCCGACCCCGGGCGGGTGCGGCCGGTGAGCAGCGACCACAACCCGCGGCCGGCGGCGCGCCCGCCGTACTCGGCGCTGTCCGCGCGCCGGTCGCAGGCCGCCGGTCTATCACCGCTGCGGCCGTGGCGAGAAGCGCTGGAGGCGGCGTTGTCTGCACCGCTGGATGCCTGACCGCTACCCTCAACCCGTGAGTGACGTCTTGCCGGTGGTCACGGTGACCTATTCGCCGGGCCCGCATCTGGACCGGTTTCTGGCATCGCTGTCGCACGCGACCGAGCGGCCAGTCAGCGTCCTGATCGCCGACAACGGCTCCACCGACGGCGCTCCGCAGGCCGCGGTCGAGCGCTACCCGGGTGTACGACTGTTCTCCACCGGGTCCAATCTCGGCTACGGCAGCGCGGTGAACCGCGCGATCGCGGAGCTCGGCGATGTCGACGAATGGATCATCGTGGCCAACCCGGACGTGCAGTGGGGCCCAGACAGCATCGACGCGCTGCTGGACGCCGCGGCGCGCTGGCCGGGCGCGGCAACTTTCGGGCCGTTGATCCACGACCCCGACGGGTCGGTATATCCGTCGGCGCGCCAGCTGCCGAGCTTGTTCCGCGGCGGGATGCACGCGGTCGTCGGCCAACTGTGGAAGACGAACCCGTGGTCGGTCGCCTACCGCCAGGAGAGGCTGGAACCCAGCGAGCGACCGGTCGGCTGGTTGTCCGGATCGTGTCTGCTGGTGCGCCGCACGGCCTTCGAGCAGATCGGCGGCTTCGACGAGCGCTACTTCATGTATATGGAGGACGTCGACCTCGGCGACCGGATGGGCCGCGCGGGCTGGCTCAACGTTTATGTGCCGTCGGCCGAAGTGCTGCATCACAAGGGCCACGCGACCGCGCGGGAGTCGTCGCGCAATTTGGCGGCGCATCACAAGAGCACCTACACCTACCTCGCCGACCGGCATTCTGGACCGTGGCGTGCTCCGCTGCGGCTGGCCCTCCGGGCCGGCTTGGCGGTGCGGTCGCGGCTGATGGTGCGCAGATCTGCAGAAGGGCATCGGTGAGGTGAGCAAGCAAGTCGACGCAATCGTCCTCGTTGGCGGTAAAGGTACCCGGCTGCGGCCCCTGACGCTGTCGGCGCCCAAGCCGATGTTGCCCACCGCCGGACTGCCCTTCCTCGCCCATCTGCTGTCGCGGATAGCCGCGGCCGGCATCGAGCACGTGATCCTCGGAACATCCTACAAGCCAGCGGTTTTCGAGGCTGAGTTCGGTGACGGGTCCAAACTGGGTTTGCAGATCGAGTATGTGACTGAGCAGAGTCCGTTGGGCACCGGCGGCGGAATCGCCAACGTCGCGGGCCGTCTGCGCCACGACACGGCGCTGGTGTTCAACGGCGACGTGCTGTCCGGAGCAGATCTCGGGCAACTGCTCGACTATCACCACCAGCACCAGGCCGACCTGACGCTGCACCTGGTGCGGGTCGGCGACCCTCGGGCCTTCGGCTGCGTCCCAACCGAAGACGGCCGCGTCACCGCGTTTTTGGAGAAGACCGAAGATCCGCCGACCGATCAGATCAACGCCGGCTGCTATGTGTTCTCCCGCGAGACCATCGATCGAATTCCGCGCGGCCGCGAGGTGTCGGTCGAGCGTGAGGTGTTTCCCGCCCTGCTGTCCGACGGAGTCAAGGTGTGCGGATACGTCGACGCCAGCTACTGGCGTGACATGGGCACCCCGGAGGACTTCGTGCGCGGATCGGCGGATCTGGTGCGCGGCATCGCTCCGTCACCGGCGCTGGGTGGCCATCGCGGCGAGCAGTTGGTGCATGACGGCGCCGCGGTGTCACCCGGCGCGCTGCTCATCGGCGGCACCGTCGTCGGACGCGGCGCCGAGATCGGCCCCGGCGCCCGGTTGGACGGTGCGGTCATCTTCGACGGCGTGCGGATCGAGGCCGGCTGCGTGGTCGAACGCTCAATCATCGGGTTCGGTGCGCGGATCGGTCCGCGGGCGCTGGTCCGCGACGGTGTGATCGGCGACGGCGCCGACATCGGCGCCCGTTGCGAGCTGCTGCGGGGGGCGCGGGTTTGGCCCGGCGTGTCAATCCCCGACGGCGGGATCCGCTACTCCAGCGACGTCTGAGCGCGCTCGACCAGGTACGCCAGCGCCTCGTCGGTGTCGGGCGGCAGCGCGTCGATCGGCCACCACCGCAAGTCCACTGATTCGTCGCTGATCGCGATCTTGGCCGCGGACGGCGCGCGGGCCACGAACTGCAAGTCGATGTGACGGGTTGGCACTCCCAGCGAGCAGGTGAGCGCGTGGACGTTGATCGCGGTCAGATCGGGTGTGATCCGCAGGTCGTCGACGCCGGATTCTTCGGTGGCCTCCCGCAGCGCTGCCGCCACGATGTCGGCGTCGGAATCCTCGCAGTGCCCGCCCAATTGGACCCACCGCCCCAGCCGGGGATGCAGCGTCAACAACACCTGACCGCCGGTGTCGTCGAGCACCAACGCCGACGCCGTGATGTGACCCGGTACGCATTCCCGAAGGCAGGCGTCCTCCCGGGCGTCCAGGAACGCCAGCACCGCGTTACGCAGTGAATCCTGCGACCGATCCGGTGCCTGCCAGTCGGACAGCAGCGCTATCGCCGAGGATCGAACGCTCACATGCGCACCAGCAGATCATTGACCGCGACGGGTTGGCGAGGCTCGGTTGTGGGTTCTTCGGGATAGCCGATGGCGATGGCGCCCAAGGGTTCCCAGTCGTCAGGCAGGCTCAGTTCGTCACGGACCAGATCGGCGGCGAAGATCGTCGAACCGATCCAGCAGCTGCCCACCCCGCGCACCGCCAAGGCCACCAGCAGCGCCTGCACCGCGGCCCCGACTGCGACGGTGAACATGGTGTGCTCGGCATCGGTGCGCGCGGCGTCGGGATAACTGTGCGCGCCGTCGGGAACCAGCATCGGAATGACGACTTCAGGTGCGTCGAAGAGGATCTGACCGCGGCCCACTCGCCGCTCGACCGAGTCGGCCGGCCTGCCGTCGCCGGTGAGGTCGGCGCGCCACCTGTCGCGCATCCGCTCGAGCAGCCGGCTGCGCGTCGCCGGTGTCTGCAGCCACACGAAGCGCACCGGCCGGGTGTGATGGGGAGCCGGGGCGGTGAGCGCTTCGGCGACCGCGTCGTCGATGAGTTGCGGCGGTACCGGCTCGGCGGCGAATTGCCGCACCGAGCGGCGCATCAACTGGGCCTGCTGACGACCGAGTTCCAGGGCTTCGGCGGTGCCCAGCCAGAACAGGTCGTCGGTGCCGGACCGCACGAGGTGTCTTGCAGTGGCGTCGGTATCGGTCACCACGCCGGCCGGCAGGCCCCGCACCACGGCCACCGGTATCGCGGTGAGCTTGCCCTTGACCAGATCGGCGGCCGCCGCGATCTCGTCGGCAATAGCGACCTCGGTGACCAGCAGCTCGTTTCCGTGCCGGTCGACCGCGCCCGCGTAACCGTGCAACACCGAGACGCCGGCCGCGCCGACGGCCGCGTCGGTCTGGCCGTTGCGCCACGCCCGGCCCATGGTGTCGGTAATGACGACCCCGACCGTGACACCGAGCCTCTCGCGTAGGCCCGCCCGCAACGACGCGGCGCTGCCGTCGGGATCGACGGGCAGCAGTGCCAATTCGTCGCTGCCGATGTTGGATCCGTCCACGCCGGACGCGGCCTGCACCATGCCAAGCCCGTTCTCGGTGATCAGCGTCCGGCCTTTGCGGGCCAGCACCCGGACGGACTCGGCGTCGACAAGCTTGCGGCGCAACGCATCTCGTGCCTCGGGATCCTCCGGCGCGGGCACCAGGCGGCCCTCGCACTTGGACAGCACCTTGCTGGTGACCACCAACACGTCGCCGTCGCGCAGCCACGGCGCGGCCGCGGCCAACGCGGCGGTCAGGTCATCGCCGGGCCGGAATTCAGGAAGCCCGGTGACCGGCAGGATCTCGATGGGTGAAGCGGTGCCGTGTTCTCCACCGGTCGCCGGGGCGGTCACGCCGCCACGCCCGCGAGCTCGAGACCGGCGCTCACCATCTCGGCCGTGGCGTTCGGGTCGGTCATCAGCAATGGCGCTGATCGGACTGCGAGACCGTCGATTTCGGCGTGATCACCCTCGTGGACGAGCCAGCAGTCCAGGATTCCGGTGCCTGCCCGCGCACCGTAGTAGCGCCCCACCGCCTCGGCGGTCGAGGCCACCCCGATCACCTTGAGACACTCATCGGCCATGCCACGCAACGGCTTTCCATCGATGATCGGCGAGTAGCCCACGACGGGCGCGCCGGTGGACCGCAACGCCGCGCGGATCCCGGGGATAGCCAGGATCGCGCCGACGCTGACCACCGGATTCGACGGCGCCACCAGGATCACGTCGGCATCGGCGATCGCATCGGTGACTTCTGTTGTCGCGTTCGCATTTTCAGCGCCGACGAAGGCGAAGCTGTGCGTTGGCAGCTTCGCGCGGTAGCGGACCCACCACTCCTGGAAGTGGATCGCGCGCCGGCTGTCGTCGGCGGGATCGGTGATGACGACATGTGTTTCGCAACGGTCGTCGCTGGCGGGCAGCAGCCGTGCGCCGGGCTGCCAGCGGTCACATAACGCTGCGGTCACCTGCGAGAGCGGGTAGCCGGCGCGCAGCATCTGGCTGCGCACCAGATGGGTGGCCAGGTCGCGATCGCCGAGTTGGAACCAGTCGGGCTGGACGCCGTACTGCGCGAGTTCCTCCTTGGCATGCCAGGTTTCGCCGCGATGACCCCAGCCGCGTTCCGGGTCCACGCCGCCACCCAGGGTGTACATGCAGGTGTCTAGGTCCGGGCAGATCCGCACCCCGTGCATCCATGCGTCGTCGCCGATGTTGACGACCGCGGTCAGCTCGTGTTCGCCGACGGGCGCAGACGCAGAGGCGAATTGGCCCAATCCGAGCAGTTGCTGCACCCCGAGCAGGAAGCGGGCGCCGCCGACCCCGCCCACCAGAACCGTGACCTTCACACCGCACGACAGTACGCGCGACCTCGGTGGAGACGCCGAGGTGCGTGTCGCAATCGGAGAGTCCGTTTGGTGCCGGAATGCCTTGTGTGACGGGTGTGACCGACACGCCAAGGCCCCATCGGTGTCAGTGTCGCAAAAAATTGGTCACGAGATGATATGGAAATGTTCCGAATCGCTTGCAAAGAGCTTCTTACCCGTGTGTAATCACAGCAGTGTCATTTCGGTTGGCCGGCCGGATTCGGTGTCGCAGACCGAGATTCGATCATTTGTTCGAATCGGGATGACCGACATCAAAACAGTGGTCACATTCACGATCAACTAAAACCAGGTGAGGAGGCGGAACATGTCCTATGAACACCTTCGAGGCTTAATGGGTGGGACACCACCGCACACCACTCCCGGCTTGCCGATCACAGGGGTATCCCCAAGGCCCCGTTTGAGTTTGGTTCCCGACACGGTCGAAGATGAATTCGAGGCCGCCGAGGTTGAGACCGATCAGTGGCAAGACCGTGCGTTGTGTGCTCAGACGGATCCGGAGGCGTTCTTCCCCGAGAAGGGCGGCTCCACGCGCGAGGCCAAGAAGATCTGCCTTGGCTGCGAGGTGCGCAGTGAATGCCTCGATTACGCCTTGGCTCACGACGAGCGCTTCGGAATCTGGGGCGGCCTCTCGGAGCGGGAACGCCGCCGCCTCAAGCGCGGAATCATCTAACGCGACGCGGTCATTCGATAGCGGGTGATTCGCCGCGCCCCGGCAACGCCGAGCTTGCGATCACTCGTTATTCATCATCAATCGTCGGGTCGATGACCGAGGGCTCGACGTCCAGATAGGTGGCCACTTGAGCCACCAAGATTTCATGCAGTAATTCAGCCAGCTCGACCGTGTCTTTGGCGCGTCGCTCGATTGGCTTGCGGAACAACACAACTCGCGCGCGGGTAGCGCTGCCGCGCACGTCGACGCCGGCGCTGATCAGCCGGGCGAGGGCGATCGGCCCGTCGGCGACCACCTCCGGTGGCCACTGCACGTTGTCGGGGTCTTTCGCCGAAATCCGCGGGATCTCGTCGACCGCCACGTCGAGCCCCGACAGTCGTTCCTGCCATCGCCGCTCGATGGGCTCGTAGGCCTCGAGCACCGCCATGTCGAAGCGTTCGGCGCGACTGCGCCACCCTGGCACCGTCGGCGGCAGCAGCGGACCGCGCATATCGCGGCCGCGCCGCGAGACCTTTTTGCCCACCGGGTGCCGGGCGCGCGAGGAGCTGCGCGAATCGCTCACTCGGCGATGGTAACGGTTGGGCATCCCCGCCCCAGCGAATGCGCGTGTCCGGCGCCGCGTGGACGTTTCCGCACGATAATCTCTCGATCGTGAACGTTCCGCGTCGCTGTTGCCGGCCTGGCTGTCCGCATTACGCGGTGGCGACGCTGACCTTCGTGTACGGGGATTCGACGGCGGTCATCGGCCCGCTGGCCATCGCTCACGAGCCGCACTCCTGGGACCTCTGCGTCAGCCATGCCGGCCGGATCACCGCGCCGCGCGGCTGGGAGCTCGTCCGGCACGCCGGTCCGCTTGCCACCAACCCCGATGAGGACGACCTGATCGCGCTGGCCGAAGCCGTGCGCGAGGGCCGCGACGTGGCCGCCGGCGGCGGCCCGGTCAACGGATTCCACGACTCGGGTGCCCAGTACAGCGGTGGTGCCCAGTACAGCGGTGGTGCCCAGTACAACGGTGGTGCCCAGTACAACGGTGCGACGGCCGAGGCGCCGGCGAGCGGTGTCTTGACCTCGGCCGGCCAGCGCCCGGCCGGTAACGGGCGTCGCCGCGGTCACCTCCGCGTGCTGCCCGACCCCGCCGACTAGCAATCGTGGCTGCCCGGCTCCTCCCCGGACCGTGCCGGTCCGCATCGTCGCCGGGCTAGATCTGAATGCCCGGCTCCTCCCCGGACCGTGCCGGTCCGCATCGTCGCCGGGCTAGGCTGGCGACCAAGTGTCCCCTTAGTCAGGAGCCCTCGATGTCTCGGCCCGCTGCGGGTGTCCACCGTGTGATCAAGGCGTATGACGTGCGAGGTCTGGTCGGCTC
>DASXJI010000480.1:0-11004 GCA_036497495.1 Mycobacterium sp. | reverse complement strand
CGTTTGTCGACCCGCTGACCACGATCCTGGACCCGTCGTTGCCGCTGACCGTCACCGAGTGGGACGAATGGGGAAACCCGTTGAGCGACCGCGATGTCTACTACTACATGAAATCGTATTCGCCGTATGAGAATGTAGCGGTGCAGAAGTATCCGGCCATTCTCGCGATGACCTCGCTGCACGACACCAGGGTCTACTATGTCGAGCCGGCGAAATGGGTTGCGGCGCTGCGGCACACCAAGACCGACGGCAATCCGGTGCTATTGAAGACACAGATGACTGCCGGCCACGGTGGTATCAGCGGGCGCTACGAGCGCTGGAAAGAGGCCGCCTACCAATACGCTTGGCTGCTAGCTGCCGCCGACCGCGACCACTACGGCAGCGGCCAGGTAGACGATCTTCTCAGCGGTGCGCAGGGGTAGCCGGGCCGTCATCGACTTGGGCGGGTCGGGCAAGTGGCGGGACGAAGTGCGCCACGCCGGTCAGCACGAACATCGGGGCCAGGGGGCCGCTACCGGGTGATGTTCGACAACTCGTTGCTCGACCCGTCGAACCCGGAGTTGGTGGCCGCCGAAGCCGCCGCCGGGGACGAGCTGTCCCGCGGCGTGGCGTCACTGCCGGACCGGCACGCCCAGGCGGTGAACCCTGAGCTGAAGGCCACCGTTCGAGGAGTAACGCTCTAGACGGGCACCGTGGTCTGGCGTCGGCCGGGCGGCGGTGGCTTATTGGGCAGAAACGCGACCGGCAGCAGCGTGAGCGCGACAACGACGATCGACACCACCAAGACGAGTGTGTAGGCGTGGGTGAGGTCGTGCATCAGCCGGATGGTGAAATCGGCGGAGACCTCGTTGTGCGATGGCACCGGTGGACCATGCTTCCCGAATTTGCCTCGGAGGATCCCGAGTTTCTCTGCGGTGCGGATGGCTTCGCTGCGATTGAACTGACTGGTCAAGATCACCGACATCAACGCCGTGCCAACCGCAACGGCGACGTGTTGATTGACACTGAGTAGTGTGGACCCGCGCGCCACCTCGTGGGGAGCCAACGTCTGTACCGCCGATCCGGATAGCGGTGTCAAGGTGCAGCCCAGGCCGATGCCGGTGATGACCAATCCCACCATCAGGATCGGCAGATATTCCGCCTGTTGCGATGCGCCATAGGCGAATACCGTCAACCCGGTGGTGATCGCCGTGATCCCGACCAGCAGGACATTGCGGGGTCCGCGTTTGTCCATCAAGGTGCCGGCCAGCGGCATGGTCAGCATCGCGCCGAGCCCCTGCGGGATCAGTTGCAGGCCGGACTGCAGCGGAGTTTCATGCAGCAGTTGCTGAAGATAACTGGGAATGACCAGGACCGCGCCGAAAAACCCCACCGAGAACGCGAACATCGCGGAGTTGGATAACGTCACCGCCCGATTCTTGAATAGCCTCAGGTCGATGAGCGGATGGTCGGCGCGGTGCAGCGCGTGCAGAACAAATGCGGTGATCAAAGCGATTCCGATGAGCCCCGGTATCCACACATGATTGTCGGTGAAGCTGTCACGCCGCGGCACCGAGGAGATCCCGAACAGCAGTGTTGCCAACCCGGGCGACAGCAAGAGCATCCCGACGAAGTCGAAGGCCTCCGATGGGCGCGGACGATCTCTCGGAAAGATCAATGCCGCGAGCGCTATCAGGACTACGCCGACCGGCAGGTTGATCCGGAAGATCCATTGCCAGCCGTAAGCGCTGATCAGCCAGCCACCGAGGACCGGCCCGCACATCGGGGCAAGCAGCATCGGGATACCGAGCACCGCCATCAACCGGCCCAGGCGTCTCGGGCCGGCCTCGCGCGTCAAGATGATCAGGGTCAGCGGCACCAGCATCCCGCCGCCGAAACCTTGGATGACTCGAAATGCGATGAGCTGGGCGATGTTTGATGCCATCGAGCACAGCAGCGATGCCAAGGTGAACCATAAAGCCGCACCCATGAACAACCGCTTGGTGCCGAATCGGTCTGATGCCCAGCCGGCCAGCGGAATCACGGTAGCCTGCCCGAGTGTGTAGCCGGTGATCGTCCATGCGACGACGGCCTGGGTGGACGCGAACTCCGCAATGAACGTGCGCTGCGCGACGCTGACGACCGTGCCGTCCAGAATCGCCATCACCGAGGCGAGAATGCAGACGCCGGCGATTCGCAGCAGGCCAGCGTCCAGCGAATCTGGGTACTCGGCGAGATCGTCGGCTGCGGGTTCGTCGTTGGCGGTCGGTACCGCGCGAGAAACCATGGCCACCAGACTAACGAGAAAGTAGCTAGCTGATCAAAATGTCCTGGGGTAGCCTCCGGGTATGACTGTGACCGAGATCGCTTTGACCGGCCTTGATGGCGGTTCGATGTCGCTGGCCGACTACAACGATCGCGCCGTGCTGGTGGTCAACGTCGCCTCGAAATGTGGTCTGACGCCGCAATACGCCGCGCTTGAACAGCTTGCGCGCGATTACGGTGAGCGCGGCCTGACTGTTCTCGGAGTTCCGTGCAATCAATTCATGGGCCAAGAGCCGGGCACCGCAGAAGAAATCCAGACTTTTTGTTCGACGACTTATGGTGTGACGTTTCCGCTTTTGGCCAAAGCCGATGTCAACGGGCCGGACCGGCACCCTCTTTACGCCGAATTGACCAAGACGCCTGACGCCGCCGGCCAAGCCGGTGACGTGCAGTGGAACTTCGAGAAATTCCTGGTCGCACCCGGCGGGCAGGTGGTCAACCGATTCCGCCCGCAAACGGTGCCCGACGCGCCTGAGTTGATCGCGGCGGTTGAGGCTGCGCTGCCGAATTAGCTGGTCGGCGCTCGAACTGACGCTTGTTGTCCGCGTGTATGTCACCATCTGGACATCTGACATCGTCAAAATTGTGATGTGTCTGGGAAGTTGATCGTCTCGGTCTCCGGGATTTGCGAACGCACATTGGACGACGTCGCCGAATTCTGCGAGAAAATGGACAACCGGTCTGTACCGGTGTCGTTACTGGTCGCCCCGCGGTTGAAGGGCGGTTACCGGTTGGATCAAGATCCGGTCACCGTCGAGTGGCTGGCAGGCCGACGTGCCGCCGGCGACGCGATCCTGCTTAACGGATATGACGACGCGGCCACGAAGAAGCGCCGCGGTGAGTTCGCCACGCTGCCTGCGCACGAGGCCAATTTGCGCCTGATGGCCGCAGACCGGGTGCTCGAACACCTCGGACTGCGCACCCGGCTCTTCGCCCCACCGCGTTGGACCGCATCGCCGGGAACAGTTACTGCCTTGCCGCGCAACGGGTTCCGTCTTATCGCCGATCTGCATGAGATCACCGACCTGGTTCGGCAAACGACGGTGCGGGCACGGGTACTGGGCATCGGCGAAGGATTCCTGTCCGAGCCGTGGTGGTGCCGGATGTTGGTGTTGTCGGCCGAGCGCGTAGCGCGTCGCGATGGCGTGGTCCGGGTCGCGGTCGCGGCCAGTCACCTACGCAAACCCGGCCCGCTGCAGGCGATGCTGGACTCGGTGGATCTGGGACTGCTGCACGGCTGCGAGCCCACCGTGTACCAATGGCGGGCCGATCAGGCCATTCTCGACGCAGCCTGACCCCTCCGGTCGCTACTGTGTAGCGCCATGAGCGATACCGAAGCTGATGTCATCATCGTCGGGGCGGGCCTGGCCGGCCTGGTGGCCGCCTGCGAGCTGGTGGATCGCGGCAAACGGGTGTTGATCGTGGACCAGGAGAACGGCGCCAACCTCGGCGGGCAGGCGTTCTGGTCGTTCGGCGGCTTGTTCTTCGTCGACAGCCCGGAACAACGTCGGCTGGGTGTGCACGACAGTCACGAACTCGCGCTGCAGGATTGGCTCGGCACTGCGGCGTTCGACCGGCAGGAAGACTACTGGCCACGGCAGTGGGCGCACGCCTACGTCGATTTCGCGGCGGGTGAGAAGCGCAGCTGGCTGCGCGCCAGGGGATTGAAGATCTTCCCGTTGGTCGGCTGGGCCGAGCGCGGCGGTTACGGCGCGCAGGGGCACGGCAACTCAGTTCCGCGCTTTCACATCACTTGGGGAACCGGGCCGGCGATCGTCGAGATCTTCGCGCGCCGGCTGGTCGATCATCCGAAAGTGCGGTTCGTCCACCGGCATCAGGTTGACGAGCTGATTGTTGACGGCGCCGCGGTGACCGGGGTTCGGGGCACTGTGCTGGAGCCGTCGTCCGAACCGCGCGGCGTCCAGTCGTCACGAAACGCGATCGGAGAGTTTGAATTTCGTGCTCGTGCGGTGATCGTCACCAGTGGTGGTATCGGCGGCAACCACGATATGGTGCGGGCGAACTGGCCGACCCGGATGGGCCGGGCCCCCGAACGGATGCTCACTGGCGTCCCCGCGCATGTCGACGGCCGGATGATCGCGATCACCGAGAAGACCGGAGGGCGGGTGATCAACCGGGACCGGATGTGGCACTACACCGAAGGCATCACCAACTACGACCCGATCTGGCCGCTGCACGGCATCCGGATCATCCCGGGGCCGTCATCACTGTGGCTGGACGCCACCGGCAAGCGGTTGCCGGTGCCGTTGTACCCGGGCTTCGACACCCTCGGAACGCTGGAGTACATCGCGAAGTCGGGCTACGACTACACCTGGTTTGTGTTGAACGGCAAGATCATCGGCAAGGAATTCGGCTTGTCCGGTCAGGAACAGAACCCGGACTTGACCGGGCGCAGCGTGCGTCAGCTGATGGCCTCGCGGGCCGGATCCGCCGCCCCCGGTCCGGTGCAGGCCTTCGTCGAAAAGGGAGTCGACTTCGTCACCGCAAATTCATTGCGCGACTTGGTGTCGGCGATGAACGCCCTGCCTGATGTGGCGGCGCTGGATTATGCGACGGTCGCCGATGAGGTCACCGCGCGCGACCGCGAGGTGGTGAACAAATTCACCAAGGACGGCCAGATCACCGCGATCCGCGCTGCCCGGGAGTATCTGGGCGACAAGTTGGGCCGCGTCGTCCCTCCGCACCCCTTGGTGGATCCGAAAGCCGGACCGCTGATTGCGGTCAAGTTGCACATCTTGACTCGAAAGACGTTGGGCGGATTGGAAACCGACCTGGATTCACGAGTGCTCAAAGCCGACGGAACCCCGCTCGACGGGCTGTACGCGGCCGGCGAGGTCGCCGGATTCGGCGGCGGAGGTATGCACGGCTACCGGGCACTGGAGGGAACGTTCTTGGGCGGCTGCATCTTCTCCGGTCGTGCCGCGGGCCGCGGTGCGGCCGGCGACATCGGCTAGCCCCACGAGAACGCGGCCTGCCGCACTCTCGACCACGAGCACGCGGCCTGCCGCACTCTGGCGGCGGGCTAAAAGGTAACCGCGCTCTCTTCAGGCAGCACCTGGAAGTCCGTGCTTGTCATCTCGCTGAGCCGACCGTAGTAGATGCCGCGCGCCTCCGGCGCGACGACGGCCTGGTGGATGGGCACCGCGTGGGTCGGGGCAACCGCCCGCAGGTAATCCACCGCCTCGGAGATTTTCATCCAGGGTGCGGCAGCCGGAGTGGCCAGGACGTCGACCGGCTCGTCCGGAACGAACAGCGCATCGCCGGGATGCATGAAGCGTGCGGGGTGCTCGCCGTCGCCGACGAGGTACGAGATGTTGTCTATCACCGGGATTTCCGGATGGATGACGGCATGCCGGCCGCCGACCGCGCGGATGGTCAGATCTCCGACCGACAGTTCGTCGCCGACGTGCACCGCGCGGCACGGCACGCTCAGCTGCTCGGTGGTCTGCGGGTCGGCGTAGAGCGCCGCGCCCGGATTGCCGTCCAGCAGCGCGGGCAGTCGCTCCTGATCAACGTGGTCAGGGTGCTGATGGGTGATCACGATTGCGGACAGGCCGGTGATGCCCTCGAAGCCGTGTGAGAAATTTCCCGGGTCGAACAGCACCGTGGTGTGGCCGAAGTCGGCGAGAACGCAGGAATGGCCGAAATGCGTGAGTTGCATGTCTACGATTGTGCGCTCAGGGGGTCCACGGCATGCGCTTAATCCTGGCGGCGACGCTGATCGTGGGCGGTCTGTCGGTGGCGTGCGTGTCGTCGTCCGGTTTCGCCGTCGCGGACCCGGAAACCTGTCCGCCGGTGTGCGACAAGATTCCCGACACGGCCTGGATCTCCTCGTCCGCGATACCGCTGAACGCCACCTACCATTGGCCGTCGCCAGCCGAGTCGGCCGTGGCGACGACGGGTGGCGCGACGCCCCGGTTCCGGTTCGAGGAGGTCTGCGCGACGCCGGTCTTCCCGCAGGACACCCGCAACTCCGCGGTCGCGAGCCGGGTGGTGGTGGACAAACCCCAAGGCCAATGGCAGCTGCGGGCCGAGGTGGTGCACTGGCGGGGCGACACCGCACGCGGCGGTCAAAGCGCGATATCGGTGTTCGACATCGCCGCGGCGACGTTGCGTGGCTGCCAACTGGGTGCCTCCGGAGAGTCGCCGTCGGTCACCGTCGCCGAGCCGAGCCGGCTTTCCGCGGTGGTCAGCGGGCCGGTGATCATGCATACCTATCTGGTCGCGCACGCGGAAAACGGCACGATCAGCGAGCTGACCCTGTGGGCGTCAGACCCCGTCCAGCTGCCCTGGCCGATCATCTCCGACGCCCAGGTGCTGGACGCCATGGCCTCGTCGATGTGCGCGGCCTACCTTGGCTCGTGCTAGCTAACCTGCCTGGGCAGTACAGCTAGCACGACGGCCGGGGTGCCGACCGGTAGAGTTGGCGCCGAGCAGCCAAAACAGCAGGAGGAGTGCGGGTGGCCCGGGTGGTTGTGCACGTAATGCCCAAGGGCGAGATTCTCGACCCGCAAGGCCAGGCGATCGTCGGCGCACTGGGCCGGCTTGGACATGCCGGTATCTCAAATGTCCGGCAGGGGAAGCGATTTGAGCTCGAAGTGGACGACAGCGTCGACGACTCGGCACTGGAAGAGATTGCCGAGTCGCTGCTGGCCAATACCGTCATCGAAGACTGGACCGTAAGCCGAGAACCGCAGTGACGACGCGTATCGGCGTCATCACCTTTCCCGGAACGCTCGACGACGTGGACGCTGCCCGTGCAGTGCGTGCCGTCGGCGCCGAGGCGGTCAGCCTGTGGCACGCCGACGCCGACCTCAAGGATGTCGACGCGGTAGTGGTGCCCGGCGGCTTCTCCTACGGCGACTACCTGCGCTGCGGTGCCATCGCGAAATTCGCCCCGGTGATGGGGGAAGTCGTCACCGCCGCAAGTCGCGGGTTGCCGGTGTTGGGAATTTGCAACGGTTTTCAAGTGCTCTGCGAGGCAGGGTTGCTGCCTGGTGCCCTCACCCGCAACGCCGGTTTGCATTTCGTCTGCCGCGACGTGTGGCTAAGGGTGGCATCGACGTCCACGGCATGGACGTCTCGGTTCGAAGCCGACGCCGATCTGCTGATCCCGTTGAAGTCCGGCGAGGGCCGCTACGTGGCCTCTGCCGACGTGCTCGACGAGCTGGAAGGCGAAGGCCGCGTGGTGTTTCGCTACCACGACAACCTCAACGGATCGCTGCGCGACATCGCGGGAGTCAGCTCGGCCAGCGGCCGCGTGGTCGGGCTGATGCCACACCCCGAGCACGCGATTGAGGCGTTGACCGGGCCGTCCGACGACGGACTGGGCCTGTTCTATTCGGCGCTGGACGCCGTCCTCGCCGCCTGAGCCACGGCTAGCGCAGCGCGTGCTCGGCCATCAGGCCGACCGTGCTGTTACCGACTGAAAACCCTGCGGCGCTGCGCAATTCACTGAACGCCGCCGTCAGCGCATCGGTTGCCTCGTGTGGATCGTTAAAGGTCTGGTCGTCGGTGAGCACCGCGATGCCGAGCTGGTCGACATAGCTCCACACCGTGATGTTCACCGGAGCTCCGGGTGACAGCACACCCGTCGAGTAGATCTCGCTGACTGGGGCGCCGCCGAAGTGGCCACGCTCCCGCAGCCCAACCACGCTGGACACCGCGACGTTCATCATCTTGTTCGGTGCATCGCGGTGCCCCAGCCACCGGAATGCCGCCGGGGCGATCGCCGTAGGCAGGTAGCCCATAATCTGGCCGTACAGGCGGGGGCCGAGGATCTCGTGATCCTCCTTGGCGATCTTGGTCGCCAGCGCGACCAGCTGCGCGCGTTCGGCCGGGTCGGCGACGTGCACCGGCAGCGAAATCGACAGGCCGCTGATCTCGTTGCCGGTCACGCGCTCGGACTTGTCGGTGGCGGTCGGTACCGACGCGATGATGGGACGGTCGGCCTTGCCGTCATAGCGCAGCAACAGCTCCCGCAGCCCACCGGCCGCCGTCGCCAGAATCAGATCGTTGAGTGTGATGTCCAGGGCTTTCGCGGTCGCCTTGACGTCGGGCAGCCGAAGTGCGGCGGTGGCGAACCGGCGCTGGGGCGACACCACGTGGTTGAGGAAGGTCGGCGGCGCGTCGAAAGCGTCCGCGAGATCCGGGTGATCGCCGCGCTCGCGGGTGCGCCGGCGCACCCGGCTGAATCCCTTGGCGGCGTCGCTGACCAGCCGGGGGAGCGCTGCGATTTGGCGGATGTGGTCGCGGCCGGCCGCCCGCAGCAGGCCCGCCGTCGTCGGAGTGACGCCGGCCTCGTCGTTGTCCTGTTCATCGGTCGGTGCGTCCTTGAGGTCCATGGCGCGGGCCAGCAGATTGACCGAGGCGACGCCGTCGGCCAGTGCGTGGTGGATCTTGCCGATCAGAGCGAAGCGTCCGCCGGACAGGCCCTCGGCGACGTGGAACTCCCACAGCGGCCGGCTGCGATCCAGCGGCGTGGACGCCACCTCGCCGATGACGGCGTCGAGCTCCCGGCGCCCGCCGGGTGCGGGCACCTGCACCCGGTGCAAGTGGTAGTCCAAGTCGACATCGCAGTCCTCCAGCCACATCGGATGGTGCAATCGCCACGGGATGTCAACAAGCTTGTAGCGCAACGGTTCCAACAGATGCAGACGCCGGCGAAGGTGATGCCGGAAGGCCTCGAAGCTGAACTCGCCGTCGCTGTCGGGGTCGACGATCGCCACCTTCAGTGTGTGCGTGTGCAAGTTGGGCGTCTCGCTGTAAAGCAGCATGGCGTCCATGCCGTTGAGTCTTTTCACGCCCACCTCCGTGCCGACGTGTTCATGCAAGCACCAACGAGATGGCGTATTCGCCGAAATCGCAGATTCGGCGAAAGCAGCTCAGGACCCGGATATCAGCCCAGGATCGGGAACCGGCGCTGCTTGGCCAACCGGTCCAGCGCGGCCTGCATCACCGAACGGACGTACTCGTCCACCTCGGCGACGTCGGGGTCCTTGCCGAATTGCGCAGCGACGTCGATCGGCTCGAGAACCTCGGTGACAACCTTCGATGGCAGCGGAACGTTCGGCGGGAAGATCACACTCAGGCCGAACGGGAAACCGAAGCTCACCGGCAGAATGTCCATCCGGGCCTTGGTCAGGCCGAGTTTGCGCGCCAACCAGTTGCCACGGGTCAAGAACAGCTGGGTCTCCTGTCCGCCGATCGAGACCGTCGGCACGATCGGCACGCCGGCTTCGATGGCGGTCCGGACGTAGCCGGTGCGGCCGTTGAAGTCGATGGTGTTCTCGCTGAACGTGGGGCGGTAGGAGTCGTAGTCGCCGCCGGGGAACACCAGCACCACCGCACCCGAATGCAGTGCCACGGCGGCATTCTCGCGGCTGGCCTCGATGACGCCGAGGCGACGCAAGACTCCGTCCAAGGGGCCCATGAAGATGCCGTAGTGGCCGAGCGTGTAGACGGGGCGGTCATAGCCGAATTTGTTGTAAAAGGCCGGCGAAAATATGAAGACGTCGGGGGTCAGCATGCCGCCGGAGTGGTTGGATACCACCAGCGCTCCGCCCGATGGCGGAAGGTTGTCGAGGTTGCGCACTTCGGCGCGGTGATACTGCTTGATCAACGGTCCAATGGTCTTCGCGACCTGCTTGGTGAATTCCGGATCCCACTTGGCCGTCTCGCGATTCTTCGGCGGTTTCGCCATGGGTGAGGCCCTCGCGGTTGCTGGTCAACGTTAACAGCATGGTACTCTCATTTTTGGAGAATGTCATATCCGTTTGCTGCGGGCCGATCTCAGACTGGGGAGACATGGCCGAGAAGGTGCTTGTCACAGGCGGTTTCGGCCTGGTCGGATCGCAGACCGTGCGCAGGCTGGCCGCCAACGGCCACCACGTGGTCGCCACCGACCTCGGAACCCCCGCCCAGTGCAAAGCCGCCGAGTCGCTGCCCGCCGGCGCCGAGGCGCACTGGGCGGACCTGACCGACGAGCGCGAGGTCGGCCTGCTGCTCGCCGAAGTCTCGCCGACGGTGATCGTCCACTTGGCCGCGGTGATTCTGCCGAAGGCCTATCGCCACCCGCAACTCGCGCGTCGCGTCAACGTCGACGCGACCGCGGCGCTGCTGCGCGCCGCAGAGGCAAGCGCACATCCGCCGCGCTTCGTGTTGGCCTCCAGCAACGCGGTCTACGGGTCCCGCAATCCGCATCGTCACCCCGACCGGCTGCGTGCCGACTCCCCGCTGCAGCCGGCGGACCTCTACGGCGCCCACAAGGTGGTGGCCGAAAATCTCCTGCGGGCTTCGAGTTTGGAGTGGGTGATCCTGCGCCTCGGCGGGGTGATCAGCGTCGAGCCGGGCGCGATGCCGTTCACCGGCGACGCCTTGTTCTTCGAAAGCGCGCTGCCGACCGACGGGCGTATCCACACCGTCGACGTCCGGGACGTCGCGGCCGCGTTCGCCGCCGCAGCGACGGCCGATGTCGCGGACGAAACTCTGCTGATCGCCGGCGACGATTCGCATCTGCTCCGGCAGAAAGAGGTCGGGTTGGCGCTGGCCCGGGCCAGGGGGTTGTCGGACGTCTTGCCCGCCGGCCGCCCCGGTGATCCCGACAGCGACGAAAACTGGTTTGTCACCGACTGGTTGGATACCACCCGCGCACAGCAGGCGTTGTCGTTCCAGCACCAC
>DASXJI010000479.1:0-10266 GCA_036497495.1 Mycobacterium sp. | reverse complement strand
CGCGGTAGCCGACTGGGTGGCAGGAGACGTGCTCGCTGAACGCCGCGGCGAACTGGCGGCACCGGTCGAACCGGTCCGACGGGTCCTTGGCGAGCGCTTTGAACAACACGTCGTCGAGGTCGGCCAGCTCGGGGCGGTAGTCGCTGAGTCGGGGCGGCGCCGCATGCAGGTGCTGCCCGATCACCGCGACGGGATTGGAGTTTTGGTATGGCGGCGCACCGGTGAGTAGGTGGAATGCCGAGGCGGCCAGCGCGTATTGGTCGGCGCGGCCATCGATGTTCGACCCCACGAGTTGCTCGGGGGCAGCATAGGCAACGGTGCCTACCGCGACGTTGGTCTCGGTGATTCCGCTGATGTCGGCGAGTTGACGGGCAACGCCGAAGTCCGCCAACAGGATTCGGCGATCATCCTCGTCGGGGTGGGTCAGCAGGATGTTGGCGGGTTTGACGTCGCGGTGCAGGAGCCCGCGGGCATGGGCGTAGTCGAGCGCGCTGGCGACCGCGGTGACGATCGCACAGACGTCGTCCTCGGCCATGCCGCCACGGAAGCGGTCCCGCATCAGTCGGGCGGCGTCGGTGCCCTCGACGTAGTCCATCGCGATCCACAAGTGACCGTCGAACTCGCCACGATCGTGCACCGCGACGATGTGCGGATGCCACAGCGTGGCGGCCAAATCGGCTTCGCGATTGAATCGTTCGCGGAATTCCTGGTCGGCCGTTGTCCCTTCGCTCAACACCTTCAGCGCGTCACGGCGCGGCAACCGGGGATGTTTGGCGAGGTAAACGTCGGCCATCCCGCCGGACCCCAGCGGCCGCAGGATGGTGTAGCCGGCGAAAGACGTCGGCGTGGCGATCGCGCTGCCCTGCCCATCGCCCGGGCCGGATCGGCCGACCTTCACCGACTCCCGGTCGGGACGCGACTTGATCAGCGGGACGCGAGTCAGCAGGCGGGTGATCTTCAGGTCGGGAAGTGACGCGTAGCCGCGCTCCAGCAGCCTGCGGGAGCGTGGCGGCTCAACGGGCGCAGGCGGCCCGGATTGGGCGTCCCAGCGCTGCGTAGCTCTGGTCGCCTCGTCCCTAGACACACTTACCCCTCGCTTGTCTCGATGTGCGTGCGATCCAGCAGGCTCCCGGTCACCCCCGCCGGACTAAACTTTTAAATTAGCTGTGGTTAGGACGTTTTCGAAATCCCGTAACGCGCGACCGAGTTCGCAACGGTCTGCCTAACCGTCGCCATCATGCCGCCAGATGCGGTGTGCCCCTGTTGCGGCGCTTATGAAACAGCTGTGAATCCGAACGTCGCAGCAGCTCGCGGCAACACATAGCCGAATCACAGTGCGTCCCGTGGAAGCCGCGCCGTCGCCGAGTCGATACTGGAGTGGTGAGTCGACCAGCCCCGCCCTTTCTGACCATCTGGCACAACGGCTCAGAAAGCACCTTTGCGCCGGGTCACGACGTCGTCATCGGCCGTGATTTACGCGCTGATGTCCGGATTGCCGATCCGCGAATTTCGCGCGCACATCTGATCCTGCGTTTCGAGCAGGGCAAGTGGGTGGCCATCGACAACGGCTCGGTGAATGGGACTTTCGTCAACGGCTACCGCACGCCGGTGGTCGACGTTCATGACGGGCAGAGCATCAACGTCGGCAATCCCGGTGGACCGCGGCTCACGTTCGAGGTCGGACCACGCCGCGGCAAGGGGGGCCGGCCGCCGGGAAGTGCAGGCCCGCCAGCGGCGCACTCGACAATGTCGTGGTCGACGCCGGCCGTGCCCGTCGCGCCGCGGCGAAGCGGCGCACAGCCAGTGCCGTCACCCGTCCCGCAGGCCCAACCCGCGGCGCCGGTCGGGCGGCCGTCGTCCCCGTCGGAGTATCCGACCAATGTGCAGGCCGGACGGCCTCCCGCGGGGCCGCCGCCGGAGGAGACGACGGTGGTCAACGCCCGGGCCATGCTCACTCAGGATCAGGTGCCGCCCACCGAGGTCACCAAGCTCGACAACCGGGCTCCCGACGCGTCGAATTTCGCGACCCGATTCGTCAAAATGCTGTCGCCGAGGGCGGCGCCGGCTGCCAAACCAGCCGGCGCGGTGACGATCGGGCGGGCCTCCGACAACGACATCGTCGTCCCCGACGTGCTGGCCTCGCGGTATCACGCAACGCTGATCCTGACGCCGCTCGGCACCGAGATCTGCGACACCAGCGTCAACGGAACGTTCGTCAACGGCACCCGGGTCGGGTCGGCGATCCTTAGCGAGGGTGACGTCGTCACCGTCGGCAACATCGACCTGGTGGTCAGCAGCGGCCTGCTGGTCCGCCGCAGCGAGACCGAAGCCGCGACGCGCACCGGCGGCTTAGAGGTGCGCAACGTCGAGTATGTCGTCGAGAACGGCAAACAGCTGCTGAGCGATATCTCGCTGACCGCGCGTCCCGGAACGCTCACTGCGGTGATCGGCGGATCGGGCGCGGGAAAGAGCACGCTCGCCCGGCTGATCGCCGGTTACACCACACCGAGCTCGGGGTCAGTGACGTTCGAGGGCCACGACATTCACGCCGAATACGCGTCGCTGCGCAGCAGGATCGGCATGGTCCCTCAGGACGACGTCGTCCATCGTCAGCTGACGGTCAACCAGGCGCTGAGCTACGCGGCCGAACTGCGCCTGCCAGCCGACACCAGCAAAGCCGACCGGACCAAGGTCGTCTCGCAGGTGCTCGAGGAACTCGACCTGGCCAAGCACGCCAATACTCGCGTCGACAAGTTGTCCGGCGGACAGCGCAAACGGGCCTCGGTGGCACTCGAGCTGCTCACCGGGCCATCACTGCTGATGCTCGACGAACCCACCTCGGGGCTGGACCCGGCGCTGGACCTGCAGGTCATGACGATGCTGCGCCAACTGGCCGACGCCGGCCGCGTGGTGCTGGTCGTCACGCACTCGCTGTCCTATCTCGACGTCTGCGACCAGGTGCTGTTGGTGGCGCCGGGCGGGAAGACGGCCTATTGCGGACCGCCGGACGGCATCGGCGAGGTGATGGGCACCACCAACTGGGCCAAGATCTTCAGCCAGGTCGGTGCCGACCCAGACGAGGCCAACCGCCGGTTCCGTGAGCGCGAAGAGCCGCAGCCGCCGTCGAAATCGGATCAGCCGGCCGACCTGGGCGAGCCGGTCCATACCAGCGTTGCGCGCCAGATCTCGACGATCGCACGCCGACAGGTCCGGCTGGTGATCGCTGATCGGGCGTATTTCGTCTTCCTGGCGCTGCTGCCGTTCATCCTCGGCGCGTTGTCGCTCACCGTGCCAGGTAACACCGGGTTCCGCCCGGCGGGCCCGCACACCGGGACGCCCGACGAGTCCGCGCAGATCCTGGCTTTGCTGCTGCCGGCCGCTGCGTTCATGGGCGTCGCGTTGACGATTCGCGACCTGGTCGGCGAGCGTGCCATTTTTCAGCGCGAGCAGGCGGTCGGCCTGTCGACCACCGCGTACCTGCTGGCCAAGACGCTGGTGTTCTGCGGATTCGCCATTCTGCAGGCGGCGATCGTGACCGCGATTGTGGTGGTCGGCAAGGGTGCGCCGAGCCAGGGAGCGGTGCTGCTGGGCCATTCGCCGGCGGCAGCCACCGTTGAGCTGTTCATCACCGTCGCCGCGACCTGCGTCGCGTCGGCCGTTCTGGGTCTGGCGATTTCGTCGCTGGTCCGGTCCAGCGAGCAGATCATGCCGTTGTTCGTGGTCGCGGTGATGGCCCAACTGGTGCTGTGCGGCGGCATGGTTCCGGTGACCGGCCGACTTGGTCTGGACCAGTTGTCGTGGCTGATGCCCGCGCGCTGGGGGTATGCGGCCGCGTCGTCGACTGTCGACGTCCGGCATCTGGTGCCGCCCACCCTGCTGCCCCAGGACCAGTTCTGGCAGCACACCCGCCATTTCTGGCTGCTCGACATGGGCATGCTCGCCGGGCTGACAGTGTTCTACGCCTGCTTTATCCGTTGGAAGATCCGGCTTCGCCGCTGATACGAGGTGCGCCATTCACGCCCCCAAGCACGAGACGTTCGACCTGCGCGGCCGCACCAACACCGATCCCAAGGGCATCGTGCGGGCCGTCGATGACTACGTCGTGCGGCCATGGGGCCTCTACCTGGCCCGCCCCACGCCCGGCCGCGCGCAGTTCCACTACCTCGAATCGTGGCTGCTGCCGTCAATGGGCTTGCGGGCGACGATCTTTCACTTCAACCCCGGCCACGAACGCGACCAGGACTATTACCTCGACGTCGGCGAATACACACCCGGTCCGGATCTGTGGAGTTCCGAGGATCACTACCTCGACCTCGTGGTCCGTACCGGCCGGGGTGTGACCTTAACCGACACCGACGAACTGTTGGACGCTATGCGGCACGGCCTGCTGGCTCCGGGCGTCGCCGAGCAGGCCGTGCAGCGCGCCGTGCACGCGGTCGACGGCCTCGCCCGCAATGGCTATGACCTCAATGCCTGGCTCGCCAGCGAAGGCATCCGACTCGTGTGGCGCTGAATCGCGGATTGTATTGTCGGACAGCTAGTTAGACGGCAAGCAAGCGGTCGAAGAATTCCCGGTAGTGCATCAGCGCCATCCGCAGGTCTTCAGTGGAGGCCTCCTGACCTCGAGACCACTGTTCCTCCAGACGGGACCGTGCCTGTGCGAATCCAGCCGTGAGCTGTTCGACCAGATCGGCAACCAGATGGTCTGCCTTCTGGACGCACTCCTTGGGATTGTCCACGAAAGCAGCCTGAACGCCGGCCCACCGCTGACGCAGATCCGAAACGTCATCGTCCGCGAAAAGCGTTTCCGCGGCTGACGATTCGTGGTCCGCCCTAGGTGGCTCCGCCTCGACGGCATCGGTAACGGGCTCGGGTTCGCGTACCGTCTCCGCCCCGATGTCGTCGGTTGCGGCTTGCGGCTCGTGCACCTCGTTCGCCGTGTTCTCGTCGACACGCGGTTCTGCTGGGACGTGCTGCTCTTCGTGGATGGTCATGCGCTTGCCTCCTGTGACGCTTCCTTGTCGGTCGGGGTTTCGAGCAACTTCTCGAACAGCGCCCGGTAATGGACGAACGCCTCTCGCTGTTGCTCGGTGTCGGCATGCTGCTCCGCGACGTGGATACCGTGCGCCGCCCGGTAGTTGTCGACGATCTCCGGGTGGTCGACGGAGATATCCGCGGCCCGCTGGTCGAATTCGTCGACAGGGTAGCCCCGTTGGCGCATCACGTCAGTCACCAGACGGTCGGCAACGCCTACAGCGGTAGCGGGGTTGTCCACGAATCCGGCCTGCACCTCTAGCCAGCGGGCCGAGAATTCCGAGTGTGCCGAGGGCGACAGAGGAACGATGTCGAGCTTGTCGTGCTTGCGTTCCCGCGTCGTGAGTTCGCGCACCGCACCTTTGTCGCTGCCGGTCTCGTCTACCACCCGCTGGTATTCAGTGCCGTAGTGCTCTTTGAGCCGCTTAGTTTTTGAGCGAAAGCTGATCATGCTTATGACGACTGCCGCGGCGACCACCACAACGACGGCGACGGCCGCGATCAAGATCCATTCCCAGATGGGCATCGCAGACTCCTTTCTGACGTGCGTTGAATAACCCCTTCAGCGAAGCGACAAACGTGAATTTGTGACGTACGGCATACGTCGCGGTGCTCGGCTGGACCTGAACGTCGGGCGCTCAGAAATAGTGCCGCCGGCCGCCGACTGCGCGTCCGGTGGTGCCCAAGATGGCCAGGATCGCGCCGACGACGAGCGCGACGATGCCCAGCGTCCACAGGATGGAGATCTTGAGTAGAAATCCCGCGATCAGCAGGACGATGCCGAGAGTGATCATGATTGAGCCCTTTCCTCAGATGATGGGTGGCCGATGCTCGGTCGGCCGGCCTGCAACAAGTCGACCACTCCTGCGGGGGTACAACTACACCCCTAAGGAGGTAATATCGCTCGGCATGCCACACCCACCACGCCCACCGATCACCGTTGCGCTGGTCGACGACTACGACGTCGTCGTCAAGGGTGTGGCCAACATGTTGCAGCCGTATCGCGACCGCATCGTCGTCGCGGAACTCGATTCCAGCGTGTCCGTCAAAGACGATGTCGACATCGTCTTGTACGACTCATTCGCCCAACCCGAGTCCGATCACGAAGAGATCGGGCATCTCGTCGCCAACCCCTGTGCACATCGAGTTGTGGTGTACACCTGGAACTTTCACCCTGACCTCGTCCAGAGCGCACGGCAACATGGGGCTGAGGGGTATCTGTCAAAGACGCTGCCCGCGCGAGAGCTGGTGGCGGCCTTGGAGGCCGTGCACTCCGGCCAAGTGGTTGTCAGTGATGTGGCGAGGCGCGCACGCAGCGCGCCCGGGCTGGACTGGCCCGGACGTGGCGAAGGGCTCAGCGAACGCGAGGCGGAGATTCTGGCCTTGATCACCCAGGGCATGAGCAACGCCGACGTCGCGCGGCTGACCTACCTGAGCCCGAACACAGTGAAGTCCTACATCCGCACCATTTATCGCAAGCTCGGCGTGAGCAGTCGCACCCAGGCCGTGTTATGGGGCGTCAAGCACGGGTTCACGCCCGACCACCACCGCATCGAGCACTGGCGCGTCGGACCTTAGCGGCGGTCACAGCCAATCGGGGGTTTCTGGGCCGGGGGCGGGCGGGTACGCGCCCATCATGAGTTTGAGCGATTACCGACGACACCGGCGCTCCGGGCGAAGTCCCGAGCAGCCGCAACGCCGAAGATGGGACAACAGCGGGCCACAGTTCGTGATCCAGGACCACGCGGCGCGCAGCGAGTACTACGACTTCCGTCTCGAGATCGACGGTGTGCTGGTGTCGTGGGCCATTCCCCGGGGGCCGTCGGTCAATCCGCAGGACCGACGGATGGCGCGTCGCACCGCAGACCAGCCGTTGGAGAAGGCCGACCTCGAGGATGCCGACGCCGGCGTGATTGTCTGGGACGAGGGCACGTACGCCAACAAGACAGATCATGAGATGGCCACTTGCCTCGGCCGTGGTCACCTGTCCATTCGCCTCAACGGCAAGAAGTTGCACGGCGGTTATGCGTTGACGCGAGTCCGCGAGGGCGAGGAGGAGACCTGGTTGATGGTCAAGCGCCCAGATGACGAGGCGCCGCCCAACCCATACGGATAACCGGGCATGGCGCTGTGCGCTTGGCCGGCAACTGGATGCCCGTACCGATATTCCGCCGCGTAATCTGTGCGGTCATGAGTTTCACCAGGCATAGATGGACCGCGATTGCCGTAGCGGGGTGGTCGCTGTTTGCGCGCAGCTAACGCCCGCGGTCGCGCGGGCCGATCTGCACAACATCACCTACATCGCGCGCGTCGAGGGGGTGGCCCCCGGCAGCCAGGCCACCTTCGTCACCAACGACAACCAGACCAGCACTGCCGCGCTGAGTACCCTGTCCGGCAACGCATTTCAGGCCAACGCGGCGCTGGCCGATCCGCATCAAGCGGGAATGCAGGTAGCCGTCCGGTGGCCGTATTCGGCCAATGTGCATTGCGAAATCGATGTGGACGAGAACGTCGCCGTTCAAGTGGATCGGGTGGTGCATCCGGCCCCCGGTAGCACCGACCCGATGAACGGGGTGCTGCCGTGCGGCGCACCGTTGCCTAATTAGTAGGCCGCCAACCCGTGGCATCGGCCCAATCCCACGCCTGGCGGTACGCATCGGAAAACCATGGCTCCTTCGCGGCGGCATAGTCCGCAAAGTGGTCATCGAGCGCACCGGCACGCTCGGCGTCGCGCTTGACGGCCAGATATTGTTCCTGCGCATCGGGATTGGCGGCTAGCCAGTCGACGAAAAGCAGCGCGAACTGCTGATTGGGCCAGCCGTCGACGCGCACGTGGACGTTCGTGGGCCGACCGGGATCGGCCGAGCAGTGAAGTCGCTTGTGCCACAAGGTTTTACTGTGGGTGTGATCGAACTCCGCAACGGTGCTGCGGGCATCCGGCTTGCTGTCGTCAGCAGTGACCGGCATGCGCACGTAACCCGCGCCAGTCACGGCCTCGGCCAACTCGTCGGCCGCATCCAGCGAGGCGACCGTCACCTGCACGTCGATAACGTCCTTGGCGTCCATGCCCGGAACTGCAGTCGAGCCGATGTGGTCGATGCGAACGGCGCGGTGCCCGCAGGCCGTGTTCAGTCGTGCTGCGATGCGGCGCGCCTGATCTGGCCAAGACGGGTCGTGCGGCACCAGCACCGGCTGCGAGCGGGCCGGCTCTCCGCCTTCAAGGTTGTGCGCGAACGGCACGATCCGCTGGTGCCACAGCGCGCGCGCCTGTTCGACCAACTCGCCTGTGCTGCCGGAGTTGTCGAGCCACACGTCGGCGACGGCGCGACGCTGCTCCTCGGTGGCCTGCGCCGCGATCCTGGCCCGCGCGTCCTCCTCAGAGAAGCCTCGGTGCTCGATCAACCGGTTCACCCGGAGGTCTTCATCGGCATTGACGATCACCACCAACGGGAACATGGGCGCCATCCCGGATTCCACCAGAAGCGGGATGTCCTCCACGATCACGGGGTTTTTCTCGGCGCGCACGGCACTGGCGATCAATTCCGACCGGCGTTCGGCCACCAGGGGATGCACGATGCCGTTCAGCGTCTGGCGCTTCTCGTCGTCGCTGAAGGCGATTGCGGCCAACGCCGGCCGGTTGAGTGAGCGGTCATCGGACAGGATCCGCTCACCGAAAGCGTCGACCAGTTTGGCCAGCCCCTCGGTGCCGGGCTCGACGACTTCACGGGAAATCACGTCGCCGTCGACGACGATTCCCCCGAGTTCGCTGAATGTTGAGGACACCGTCGACTTTCCGGCGCCGATACCGCCGGACAGGCCAATGCGCAACACCGCACCAGTGTGTCAGGACGCTGCGGCGCCAAACACCCCGGCTTACGCCGCCCAAAGACGAACGCCCCGACTCATCGGAGTCGGGGCGTTCGTTCGGGTCTAACCGTTAGGCGCTGCCTGCGAGCTTCTCCCGCAGAGCGGCGAGTTGCGCGTCGCTGGCCAGTGAGCCACCGCTCGGCTGGTCGTCGCCGGACGAACCGTTGGCCTGCGGGCGCGAGGCCTCTTCGGCCTCGGCAGCGGCGAACTTCTCCATCTGCGTGGTGTGCATCTTGTGCCGGCGCTCGGCCTCGGCGTAGCGGGCCTCCCACTCGGTGCGCTGAGTGTCGAAACCGTCGAGCCATTCGTTGGTTTCGGCGTCGAAGCCCTCGGGGAAGATGTAGTTGCCCTGCTCGTCGTAGCTGTCGGCCATGCCGTACTTGGCCGGGTCGAACTCCTCGGTGTAGTCCTCGTTGGCCTGCTTGAGGCTCAGTGAGATGCGGCGACGCTCCAGGTCGATGTCGATGACCTTGACCATCGCATCGTCACCGACAGCGACCACCTGGTCGGGCACCTCGACGTGGCGCTCCGCCAACTCGGAGATGTGCACCAGGCCTTCGATGCCCTCTTCGACGCGGACGAACGCACCGAACGGCACCAGCTTGGTGACCTTGCCCGGCACGATCTGGCCGATGGCGTGAGTGCGGGCGAAGTGGCGCCACGGATCTTCCTGAGTCGCCTTGAGCGACAACGAAACCCGCTCGCGATCCATGTCGACGTCGAGAACCTCGACGGTGACCTCGTCGCCCACCTGGACGACCTCGGACGGATGATCGATGTGCTTCCAGGACAGCTCGGAGACGTGCACCAGGCCGTCAACACCGCCGAGGTCGACGAACGCGCCGAAGTTGACGATGGAGCTGACCACGCCCTTGCGGATGGCGCCCTTCTGCAGCTGGTTGAGGAATTCGCTGCGCACCTCGGACTGTGTCTGCTCGAGCCAGGCGCGGCGCGACAGCACGACGTTGTTGCGGTTCTTGTCGAGCTCGATGATCTTGGCTTCGAGCTCTTTGCCGATGTACGGCTGCAGGTCGCGGACCCGGCGCATCTCGACCAGCGAGGCGGGAAGGAACCCGCGCAGCCCGATGTCGAGGATCAGCCCACCCTTGACGACCTCGATCACAGTGCCCTTGACGGCCTCGTCCTTGTCCTTGAGCGCCTCGATGGTGCCCCAGGCGCGCTCATACTGCGCGCGCTTCTTGGACAGGATCAGCCGACCCTCTTTGTCCTCCTTCTGAAGAACAAGCGCCTCGATATGTTCACCGAGCGAAACGATCTCGTGCGGGTCGACGTCGTGACGGATCGACAGCTCACGAGCCGGGATGACCCCTTCGGACTTGAATCCGATGTCGAGGAGCACCTCGT
>DASXJI010000478.1:0-7133 GCA_036497495.1 Mycobacterium sp. | reverse complement strand
GCACGGCCCAGTCTTCGCGCCCCTCCCAGGAGAATTCGCGTGTTCCGTCCAGCGGGTCGACGATCCAGACCCGGTCGGCCCGCAAGCGATTCAAGTCGTCGTAGGCCTCTTCGCTGAGCACCGCGTCGCTCGGGCGCTCGGCGTGCAGGCGCCTGAGCAACAGCGCATTGGCCTGGCTGTCGCCCTCATCCCCGAGCAGCCACGGGTGGTCGAAACCGACCCGATTGCGCACCGTCAGCAAGAGCTTTCCTGCCTCTTCGGCAAGGCTGGCGGCCAGCGCCGCGTCGCTGAGGGGCTCAGGGGTCACCGGTCCAGTATCACCGACGGGCGCGGTCCGTCATGCCATCCACGACGCCAGGTGGGGTCAGCGGTGCGCCACGATCCAGTTGTTGGTGAAGCGCTGCACCGCGCTGATCTCGTCTCCGAGCCGGCTGACGATGAAGTTTTCGACCTGGCCACCCACCAGCGGAATGTTCACTCGCACGGTGGTGCTGAAGTCGAGCCGAGCACCAGTCGTCAGCGAGACCAACATCACCGTCCCGATCGCGGACACCGGCGCGCCGGGAACCGCCACCTCGATCGTGCCATGCGCCTGGCCGTCGCTGGTCGGGTGCCATGTCTCGGTGCGGGCCATCTCCAGATCGCCGGGCGTCAACCCGGCGACCACCTTCGGTAGCCGATCGGCGAACAGGCTGACCGTGAGGGCCGCGGTTACCGACCCGTCGTCGCCGACGGTCAGCCCGTTCAATGCGGCCGTGCCACCGTCGAAGGCGGCCAGCCTGGCCTGCCAGTACTGCCCGTCGCCGAACGCCGCGAGGATTTCCTCGACGCGGACGGGAGCGTCCAGCGAAAGCGCCAAAGATCGTGGCATCGAGCGCCTTAGAACGCGGGCCAGGGAATCGGGCGGTGCCGGTCCGGGCCGGGCATCACCGGATGCGACAGCAGGATGCGGGCGCGCAGCCGCAACGCCGCGATCTCGGCGCTGGTGATGTGCTCGGCCAGCGCATCCCCGAGCGAGTCGGCCAGCCCGTCGACCAGGCAGGACACCTTCTCCAACGTGCCGTCGTCGACCTTCTTGCCGGCCCACCCCCATAGCACCGTGCGCAGCTTGTCCTCGACGTGCAGGCACACTCCGTGGTCGACGCCGTAGACCTCGCCGTTGACGCCACGCAGCACGTGACCGCCCTTGCGGTCGGCGTTGTTGACCAACACGTCGAATACCGCCATGCGCCAGAGCCGAATGTCGTCGGCGTGCACCAGCTCGACGGGGTCGCCGGCATAGTCGTAGGCGCGCAGCACCGGAAGATAGCCGCGCGGGCACCTGTCGGCCGGAACCAGGTCGACCAGACCCAGCTCGGGCCCGGGATCTGAATCACGCGTATCTCCGGGCTGGTCTACCCATACCTGCAGCATTCCCGCGCCGGCCGGACCGTGCCGAATGATGGTGTAGGGCACAATGTTCCAGCCCAGATGCGCCGAGACCAGATAGGCGCCAAGCTCGCGGCCGGCCAGGGTGCCGTCGGGAAAATCCCACAGCGGCTGCTCGCCGGCTATCGGCTTGTACACGCAGTGCACGGTGTGGTCGTCCAGCGTCGCCTCGCACAGAAATGTGGCGTTGCTCGCCGAGCGAATCCGTCCCAGGACCGTCAGCTCACCGCGGCGCAGGACCTCGCGATCGTCAGGCCTCTGCGTCATCGTCCGGCCCGAGCAGCGCGCTGCGCCGGTAGCCGTTGGTTCGCGCGCAGATGTGGCCGTCAGGGTCCAGCGGTTCATCGCACAGCGGGCACGGCGGGCGGCCCGCGGAAATGACGGCATTGGACCGGGTGGCGAATTCCCGCGCTGACTCCGGCGTCAAGAACACCCGAACCGCGTCTGGACCCTCGTCGGTGTCGTCGAGCACCACCGACGCGTCGAACTCGGTGTCGCTGACGGCCAGCAGTTCGACAACCACGGTTTGCGCCTCGGAATCCCAGCCCAGACCCATGGTCCCGACCCGGAATTCGGCATCGACCGGTGTGATCAGCGGGCTGAGGTCTTCAACCTCGCCGGTCTCCGGCGGAACCGGCGTGCCGAACCGCCGATTGACCTCGACCAGCAGCGCGTCGATCCGCTCGGCGAGCACCGCCACTTGCTGTTTTTCCAGCACCACCGACACCACCCGGGCGTCGTGGACGGCCTGCAGGTAGAACGTGCGATTTCCGGGCTGGCCAACGGTCCCGGCGACGAATCGGTCGGGTGAGCGGAAGACGTGGATCGCACGAGACATAGCAAGTCCAAAATACCGGCAGTTGCAGCGGAGTCGTAAATCCTGGGCGCAACGCGCTCGGACAACGACTCAGTCGGTAGAGCCGCCGACGACAGCATCGTCGGTCGCTGTGTCGCCGCCGGGCGCCGGAGCAGCCGTCAACGCGGACGTCAGCCGCGCGCCGGTGTGGTTGGCATGAAGCACGAACGGGCGAAGCTTCGTGTAACGGATCACACTGAGCGACGCGGGGTCGGCGGAAATGCGCTGAAACCCATCCAGATGCAAGCCGAGTGCGTCGGCCAGAACCGCCTTGATCACATCGCCATGAGTGCAAGCCAGCCAGAGCACGTCGCCGCCGTGCTCCTCCTCCGCCAGCCGCACGTCGTGCTCCCGAACCGCGGCGACCGCACGGGTCTGCACCTCGGCCAACCCTTCGCCGCCGGGAAACACCGCTGCGCTGGGATGGGCCTGGACCACCGACCACAGCGGCTCCTTGACCAGATCGCCGAGCTTGCGACCGGTCCATTCGCCGTAGTCGACCTCGGCGAACCGCTCGTCGACGCTCGGCTCGAGACCCAGTGCGGCAGCGAGCGGTTCGACGGTGCTTCGACAACGCACCAGCGGTGAAGTCACCACCGCCTTGATCGGCAGATCGCCGATCCGATCGACCAACTCCGCGGCCTGCTGGCGACCCTTGTCGTCGAGTTCGATGCCTTCGGAACGGCCGGCCAACACGTGCGCGGTGTTGGACGTCGACCTGCCATGGCGCAGAAGAATGACGGTCACGTCGCGCTCACCACCCCGGTGGCCAACAGGATCAGCACGGCTAGCCCGGCCGCCACCCGGTAGCCGACGAACCAATACATGCTGTGGCGCACCAGAAACCGCAGAAACCATGCCACCGCCGCCAAGCCCACGACGAAGGCGATCGCAATGGCCACGACCAATTGCGGTCCGGTCACGCTCATACCCTCTGAAACCGGACGGAAAGCGTCCGGCAGCGAGAACAACCCCGAGGCGAACACCGCCGGAATGGCCAGCAGGAAGCCGAACCGGGCGGCCAACTCCCGCTCCAGACCGCGGAAGAGGCCGGCGCTGATGGTGGCGCCCGACCGCGAGATGCCGGGCACCAGCGCCAGCGTTTGGGCGATGCCGACGACGACGGCGTCGCGCCAAGTCAGCTGCTCGACGTCGCGACTCTGCCCTCCGATGCGCTCGGCCAAGGCGATCACCGCCGAAAACGCCACCAGCGCCGTCGCAATGACCCAGAGGTTGCGCACGCCCGAACGGATCTCGTCCTTGAAGAACAGACCCAGCACGCAGATCGGGATGGTTCCGATGATGACGTACCAACCGAGCCAGTAATCGGTCGTGCGACGGGCGGCGGCGCCAAGCCCGCTGAACCACGCGTCGAGGATCCGCACGATGTCGCGGGAGAAATACACCAGCACAGCGGCCTCGGTACCCAGTTGCGTTACGGCCGTGAACGACGCACCGGCATCGCCGGCGAAGAAGACCCGCGACACGATCGCCAGGTGCCCTGACGAGGAGACCGGCAGGAATTCGGTCAAGCCCTGAACGACGGCCAATACGACAACCTGCCACCACGACATCGCCGGAACCGCATGCACGACGACGACCGTACCGGGTGGCTATGCCAAACGGCCGTGCGGTCGAACTACTTGGAAGCGCCGGCCAGGGCAACCGCGTCGCGGACGGCAGCGCCCAGGCTGCGCTCGTCGGTGATGTCCACATCGACGACATTGCGCCGGGCCGTGGCGACAACGTCTTCGGGCTGCGGAACGGGACCTTTGAGCAGCGGCCGATACACCTCGACCAGCAGATTTTGACCTTCGATGCAGAACGCGAAGCTTCGGCCGTCGCCGACCTGACCGAAACCGCTGGCCAAGATCTTGGTGGAGAACACGCCCAGCCACATGTCTTCGATAGCAAACTCTCCGTCTGAGAATTGGCCGTCTTCGGCAACACTCATATCGCGACCATACCTCGCGCTGTATTTCGGGCAACTCCGGACGACCGAAGCCGTGCCCGACAATCTTCCATAGGATCGAGTCCCAATCGGACCACCCCTCTACACTGGCAAGCCCCCTGGTCACCGAGAGTTACCCCGTGCCCGTACACCGCAAACATGGTGAGAACGTTTCTCGCCGACAGGCCATTGGCCTGCTACTTTCCCTGCTACTCCTGGCCGGGTGTTCGGGCAAAACCCTGGACAGGGAAGTGCCCACGATCGCGCCGGCGCGGGCGGCGCAATCCCCACCGCTGTCGCAGGTCCCGGCGGGTGTGGTCCGCCCGCTGACTGGCGCACCACAGACCGCGATATTCGACGGCCACACCTCGCAACTGGTGATCGTCGCTCCCGGGCCTACCTCCACTTCACCGTCGAGCCTCACGCTGCTGGGCTTCCAGCAAACAACTCAGCGGGTCGTTGAGCTGCCCGGCCCGGCGACCGCACTGGCCGGTGACAACGACGGCACGGCCTATTTATCCGGTCGCGGTGGCTATTTCATTGTCGATCTGGCAGCCGGCCGCGCGACCCGGGTGACCGTCCGCGACGCCGACAACATCGACTTCACCGCGATCACCCGCCGCTCGGACGGCGTGCTGGTGCTCGGCGCCGCGGACGGGACGCTGTACACGCTGAAACCCGGCGCCGCCGACGTCACCCGGACGAGTGTCCATGCGCACATCGATTCGATTGCGGCCCAAGGCAATACCGTCGCTGTCCTGGATCGCGGGCAGACCTCGGTCATCACGGTCGGCGCCGACGGCAAGATCGGGCAGTCGCTGCGCGCCGGTCAGGGCGCCACCAACATGGCGGCCGATCCGGCGGGCCGGTTGCTGGTGGCCGACACCCGGGGCGGTCAGTTGTTGGTGTTCGGGGTCGACCCGCTGATCCTGCGTCAGGCCTATCCGGTCCCGGAATCCCCGTACGGCGTGGCCGGATCGCGCGGGTTGGCTTGGGTTTCGCAGACGTCGGCGAATATCGTCATTGGTTACGATCTGTCAACCGGAATACCACTGGAGAAGGCACGGTACCCAACGGTGCGGCAACCCGACACGCTCGCCTTCGATGATGTCGCGGGCACGTTGTATGTCGTGTCCGGCGCCGGCGAGGGCGTGCAGATCATCGAGCACGCGGCGACAGGCCCACGTTGACGGCGGCACGGCACGGCGGGCTGCCGACGGGCTGGGACACCGAATTGTCCGACGAGTACGAATGGGCGCCGTTGCGTCTACCGCCCGAGGTAACCAGGCTCAGCGCCTCGACGAGACTGTCCATCGAAGCGGAGTATCGCGGCTGGGAATTGACCCGGGTACGGCTCTACACCGACGGAAGTAGACGGGTACTGTTGCGCCGCAAGAAATCTCGCGCAGAGCGCGCTGACGGTACCCGACCGGATCAGCCAGACCTGTGACGGCGGATCTGCCGCGTGACACGAGTCCCGCGATGTACGCAACGCTGCGCCGGTTGCTGTTCCTGGTACCCGCCGAGCGCATCCACACACTGGCGTTCGCCGGGTTACGTGGCGCCACGGCCGCTGCGCCGGTCCGGCGTCAACTGAGCCGTCGACTGGCGCCGATCGACCCGGTGCTGGCCAGCACGGTATTCGGGGTGCACTTCCCCGGGCCGCTGGGCCTGGCCGCCGGCTTCGACAAAGACGGCACCGGGCTCAACGCCTGGGGCGCACTGGGTTTCGGCTACGCCGAAGTCGGCACCGTCACCGCGCAGGCGCAACCGGGCAACCCCGCCCCTCGCCTCTTCCGGCTGCCCGCCGACCGCGCCGTGCTCAACCGAATGGGCTTCAACAACCACGGTGCCGCCGCATTGGCCGCCCGACTGGCCCGGCACCGCTCCGACGTTCCCATCGGGGTCAACATCGGCAAGACCAAAACCACGGCGCCCGCCGACGCCGCCGACGACTACCGGGCCAGCGCCCGACAGGTCGGGCCGCACGCCGCATACCTGGTGGTCAACGTCAGCTCGCCGAACACACCGGGACTGCGCGACCTGCAGACGGTCGAGGCGCTGCGCGGCATCCTGTCCGCGGTGCTGGCCGTGACCTCGACTCCGGTACTGGTCAAGATCGCACCCGATCTCGCCGACACCGATATCGATGACATCGCCGACCTGGCAGTCGAACTCGGCCTGGCCGGCATCGTCGCCACCAACACCACGGTGTCCCGGGAAGGGCTGCGCACACCGGGCGTGGACCAACTGGGTAGCGGCGGCATCTCCGGGCCACCGCTGTCCCGCCGGGCCGGCGAGGTGCTACGGCGGTTGTACGGCCGGGTCGGTGACCGACTCGCGCTGATAAGCGTCGGCGGCATCGAGACCGTCGACGACGCCTGGGACCGGATCACCGCGGGAGCGTCGCTGCTGCAGGGTTACACCGGCTTCATCTACGGCGGCGGCTTGTGGGCCAAGCACATTCACGACGGCCTGGCTGAGCGACTGCGCGACGGCGGGTTCGCCTCGCTGAGCGATGCCGTGGGTTCGGGCTGAGCGGACTACTTCTGCTCGTAGGTCGCATGGATCGCGGCTCGCGCGATCGCGTGCTGAAAGAGGTTGAACCCCAGAAACGCCGGGCTGGCATCCTCAGACAGGTCGAGCTTGTCGACGTCGACCGCGTGCACGGTGACGTAGTAGCGATGCGGCCCGTGTCCGGGGGGAGGCGCCGCGCCGATGTAGCGACGCGCACCGGCATCGTTGACCAGCGTCAAGGCGTCGCCGGGCAGGTTGCTGCCGTCACCGACGCCGGCGGCCAACTCGGTGACCGATGCGGGCAGATTGGCCACCGCCCAGTGCCAGAAGCCCGACATCGTCGGCGCATCCGGGTCGTAGACGGTCACCGCGAAACTGCGT